>CAVFXO010000041.1:0-22261 GCA_963626825.1 bacterium
AAATTAACAAGGTCGATACTCCGATTGACCAGAGAGAAACATTCGTTTCCCTTTCCAAGAACTTCTCTGAAGGCTCTCTTTCAGTAGAGGAGAAGCTTCAGGTTTTGTATGCCCTCCAGCAGGTGGACAACGAGATAGACAAGCTCGAGAGCCTCTGCGGCGCGCTTCCTGAGGAGGTGGCTGCGATAGAGCAGGAGATTGCCTCTCTCAAGGCCAAGGTTGAGAACAATAAGGAACTCATCGCCGGATACGAGGCCAATATAGACAGCTACAGACAGGATATCGCCGATTTCGAGGCCGATATCGTCAAATACCGCGATCAGCTCGGGAACATCACGAACAGCCGCGAGTTCGATTCCATCAACAAGGAACTTGAGAATACCGGACTCCAGAGGGACGTGGCTCAGAAGAAGATCAACGAGGTGCGTATGGCCATCTCCGAGAGGAAGGATGCCAATGAAGCCATCTCTGACCGCATCGCCATCAGGGAGGAGGATCTCGCAGCGAAGAAGGAAGAGCTCGACACCATCGTCAAGTCAACCGCTGACGAAGAGGCTGTCCTCAAGGCCAGAAGAAAGGAAAGTGCAGACAAGCTCGACGAGCGTACGCTCAGCGCATACAACCGTATCCGCGCCAGCGTCCACAACCATCTGGCCGTCGTTACCGTATATGAGAATTCCTGCGGCGGATGCTTCAACGCCATCACTCCGCAGAAGCTTGTGGATATCGCTTCAGGTAACAAGCTCGTCATCTGCGAGCACTGTGGCCGTATCCTGGTAAACCCTCTTGCACAAGTTGAAGAATAATGCCTGAGCGGAAGAAAAGATCTATATCAGACACTTCGGTAGTCGGCGAGATCGGACGCCTGATGGGGCAGACCCCTCCTCAGGCGCTTGATGTCGAGGAAGCCGTGCTTGGCGCGATGCTTCTGGAGCCGGAGTGCGTGGAGGAAGCCATTGAGCAGCTGACCGTCAGCTGTTTCTATTCCGAGAAGCACCGCTTCATCTTCGAGGCTATGCGCGCTCTGGTGAATGACCATACTCCGGTCGATTCCATCACTGTGGCTAACAAGCTCATCCAGCAGGACAAGCTGGAGATGGTGGGAGGCGTGTCCACGCTTACGGCCCTGACGGAGAATATCGGCTCGGCCGCCCATATAGAATCTTATCTTTCCATCCTCAAGCAGAAAGCTATCCAGAGGGATCTCATCACTGCCGCCCATAACATTCTCCGTAATGCCTATGACGAGCAGATGAAGGTGGACGACCTCGTGGATACGTCTTACACTGACATTTACAAGGCTACCCAGAGTTCTGACAAACAGTCGGTTCAGGACATAGGCTCCATCATCGGGCAGGCTCTCGAACGCCTGGACAGGATGCAGAGCCAGAAAGGCCTCAGCGGCGTTCCGTCCGGATTTTCGACACTGGACAGCATCACCAACGGATGGCAGCCTTCTGATCTTATCATTCTCGCCGCACGCCCATCTGTGGGTAAGACCGCTTTCTCGCTGAATATAGCCAGAAATGCGGCTGTGGACCATCATATCCCGGTGGCTTTCTTCTCGCTGGAGATGTCCTCCATACAGTTGGCCAACCGCTTGATGACCACCGAGTCAGGCCTCAGCGCAGACAAGATCAAGGGAGGCGTCAAGCTCGAAAACGACGAATGGACGCTTCTCGAACAGAGCATCAAGCGGCTTCAGGGCGCACCTCTGTACGTGGATGAGACCCCGGGTCTTCCGATTATGGAATTCAGATCCAAGGTCAAATCTCTGGTCAAGCAGAAGGGTGTCCGTCTGGTGGTGGTCGATTACCTGCAGCTTATGCAGGGGCCAAGTGACACGAAAGGTATGCGCGAGCAGGAAGTGGCCGCCATATCCCGTATGCTCAAGGCCACGGCCAAGGAGATGAACATCGCCATCATAGCGCTGTCCCAGCTGTCGCGTAACTCCGTGCAGCGTCAGGGCGGCGGCGGAAAGCCTATCCTCTCCGACCTTCGTGAGTCCGGAAGCATAGAGCAGGATGCCGATATGGTCATCTTCATCCATCGTCCGGATTTCCTCGGCCTGTCGGAAGGCCCTCAGGACAAGGAGAAGACCCAGATCATTATCGCCAAGCACCGTAACGGCGAGACCAGGGACATCGATATGCTGTACAAGGGTGACCGCCTCAAATTCGTGGAGGTCGGCGATTCCCTTTACGAAGACACTCCGGAGTATGAGTCCAGCATGAATTCCGCTGACTATAACATCGCTCCCGATCAGCCATGGTAGAAGAAGAGATACGTCATAGCGGGAAGGTGGTGGAGATAACCCCTTCTCAGATAACCGTGGAGATAATCTCCGAGAGCGCCTGCTCTTCCTGTCACGCCGCCGCAATGTGCGGAATGTCCGAGATAAAAAAGAAACACGTGAGCGTTCCCGCCGCATTGGGTTATGAGGTGGGCGACGAAGTGTGGGTTAATCTCAAACGTTCTATGGGTATGAAGGCGGTGTGGATAGCCTATGTGCTGCCTCTCGTTCTGCTGGTAGTGGCCATTTTGGTCACATCTGCCCTTGGGCTCGGAGAAATTGCCTGCGGTGTGTCGGCATTGGCAGTCATAGCCCTGTATTATCTGATCATATATCTGCTCAGAGGCAGACTGAAAAACGAATATATTTTTTACATAAAGAAGAAATGACTGGTACAATTATTCAGACGATTGTAATCCTGACCGGGTTGGGACTCCTTCTTTCTCTGGTACTTTATCTGGTGGCCAAGAAATTCAAGGTGGAGGAAGACCCGCGTATCGATGAAGTTGAAAAGGTTATGCCCGGTGCCAATTGCGGCGGCTGCGGCTATGCCGGATGCCGTGCATTTGCAGACGCTGCCGTGAAAGCCGGCAATCTGGACAACAATTTCTGTCCTGTGGGCGGCAACGAAGTTATGAAGAAAGTCGCCGGCATTCTGGGTTACGAGGTCAAGGAGAAGGCTCCGATGGTCTCTGTGGTCAGATGTAACGGTACCTGTGAGAACCGCCCTAAGATCAATACCTATGACGGTGCGCTTTCCTGCAGGGTCAAGGCTTCGCTTTATTCAGGAGACACCGCCTGTGCATACGGATGTCTGGGTTGCGGGGACTGCGTGAGCGCCTGCACGTTCGGAGCGATAGTGATGAATCCTCTTACAGGACTTCCTGTAGTGGATGAAAGCAAATGTACCGCCTGCGGTGCCTGCGTAAAGGCTTGCCCTAAGGGTATCATCGAGCTTCGCAACAAAGGCCCACGTTCGATGCGTATGTACGTGTCCTGTATGAACAAGGACAAAGGCGCCGTGGCGAAGAAAGAATGCCTTGCAGCCTGCATAGGATGCGGTATTTGCGCCAAGACCTGTACACACGATGCCATCGTGGTCGAGAACAACCTGGCATACATAGATTACAATAAATGCAAATTGTGCCGCGAGTGCGAGGCTATGTGCCCAACGGGAGCCATACACGGAGTCAATTTCCCTAAGCCTCTCGACAAGGAGGCTCTGAAGGCCAGAGTGGCAGAACGTAAACGTAAGGCTCAGGAGGCCGCAGCCGCAGAAGCTGCCGCTGCCAAGGCCGCTAAAGAAGCACAGGAGGTGACAAATGCGTAAAGTAACATTCAGTATCGGCGGTATTCATCCGAACGATTCCAAACTTACACGTGATTGCAGGATAGAGACTCTTCCTCTTCCTGAAGTAGTATATGTATCTATGGCTCAGCACCTTGGTGCACCTGCTACACCTATCGTGGCAGTAGGCGACAAGGTCAAGACCGGCCAGGTCATAGCCGAGCCTGCAGGATTCATCTCCGCATTCGTTCATTCTCCGGTCAGCGGTACAGTAAGCGCTGTCGCGCCACGTGCCGATCTGGCAGGTAAACTGGTCCCTCACATAGAGATTAAGGTCGAAGGGGACGAGTGGGCTGAAGGCATAGACCTTTCTGAAGATCTCGTTACCGAACTTCCTGAAGACAGGGAGCAGACTCTCGCGAAGATAAAGAACAACGGTGTCGTGGGACTTGGCGGTGCCACTTTCCCTACGCACGTGAAGCTCAACCCGGCTCCGGGCAGTAAGGCTGAGTGCCTTATCATCAACGGTGCGGAGTGTGAGCCTTATCTTACTTCCGATTTTCGTATAATGCTCGAACGCACTAAGGAGATCATCGTGGGTGTGGCCATTATGCAGAAGGTTCTGGGTGGATGCCGGGCTGTGATTGGCATAGAAGAGAACAAGCCGGAGGCCATCGAGGCTATGAACAAGGCTCTCGCTGAGCTTCCATATAAGAATATCGCTGTGCAGCCGCTTAAGAAACGCTATCCTCAGGGTGGAGAAAAGCAGCTTATCGACGCTGTGATGCATCGCCAGGTCAAGTCCGGCGGTCTTCCTATCAGCGTAGGTGCCGTGGTTCAGAATATGGCTACTGCGTTGGCTGTGTATGAGGCTGTTCAGAAGAATAAACCGCTTATTACCAATACGCTTACCGTTACGGGCGACTGCCTTCCTGTGGAGAAGCAGCACAACTACCTTTTCCGCATAGGTATGCCACTTTCTTATATCGCGCAGTATGCCGGAGGAATCCCTGAAGGCGCAGCCAAGATCATCAGCGGCGGTCCTATGATGGGTAAGGCCATCTCCAATCTGGATGCGGCTACCGTAAAGGGATCTTCATCTATCCTTTATCTGAGCGAAGACGCGACGCTGCGCAAGGCTCAGAGCGCCTGTATCCGTTGCGGCAGATGTGCAGATGCCTGTCCTATGGGACTTGAACCGTTCCTTCTCAAGCGTCTGGGCGCTGCGGGAGATCTCGCCGGTCTCGAGAAGAACGCCGTTCAGGATTGTATAGAATGCGGTTGCTGTCTTTACAGCTGTCCTGCCAATATCCCTCTGCTGGACTATATCCGTCAGTACAAGGGACAGGTAATGGGTGTTATACGTGCAAGGGCTGCTGCAGCCAAGAAGTAAACAAAGAGTTATGAAAAATACGATGTTAGTATCACCTTCACCACATATTCACTCTGCAGTGAGTACCCGCTCTCTGATGCGGGATGTGATTATCGCTCTTCTTCCTGCGGTAATAGTGTCGGTATTGTTTTACGGATGGAGCGAACTCCTGGTTCTGGGAGTAAGTGTCCTTTCCTGCGTCCTCCTGGAGTGGGCTATAACCAAATATATGCTCAAGGCGCCAAGTACCATAGGCGATCTTTCAGCTGTGGTTACCGGTCTTCTTCTGGCGATGAACCTGCCTTCTACCACCCCGTGGTGGATCGTGTTCATCGGAGCAGTGGTCGCTATCGGAGTGGCCAAGATGACATTCGGAGGCCTTGGCCAGAATCCTTTCAACCCTGCGATCACGGGCCGTGTGTTCCTGCTTATCTCCTTCCCTGCGCAGATGACGGATTGGACCGTCCCTCAGGGATTCATTCATTCGACTGATGCCGTGTCCGGTGCGACACTTCTCGGACGTCTGAGCGAAGGCGGTGTGCAGGCTGTTCAGGGTACGGATTATCTTAACACGCTTTTCCTTAACATCGGCGGATCTGCCGGAGAGATCAGCGCATTGGCACTTCTCGCGGGTTTTGTGTATCTGCTCGTCAGAAAGGTCATCAAGCCTTGGATCACTCTCAGCATATTCGCTACCGTAGCGGTATTCAGCGGCATATTCTATCTCATTGATCCTTCGCAGTATATGGATCCTCTTTTCCATCTTCTCAGCGGCGGTGTGATTCTCGGAGCCTGCTTTATGGCCACCGACTATGTGACTTCACCTATGAGCACGAAGGGCGGCATCATCTACGGTGTGGGCATAGGTCTGCTGGTGATGCTTATCCGTCTGTTCGGTTCATATCCTGAAGGAATGAGCTTCGCTATCTTGATAATGAATATGGTGACCCCTCTTATCAATTTGTGGTGTCATCAGAAAAAATACGGGAGGAGTTAGTTATGGCAGCTCAGTCAACTCTTAAAAATATGGTGCTCTGCCTTACTGGCGTGTGCCTTTTCTGCTCAGCCGTTCTGGGCGTGGTATATGTGAAGACGGAAGAACCTATCGCTCAGGCGAACAGGAAAGCCGTCAGCGACTCTATCGCCAAGGTCCTTCCGGAGGGAGGTGAGCTTTCCGACGAGGCCAGGGTCACCTTCGAGGGCAAGGAATACACCTACAATGCTCTCGTTAAGGACGGCCAGACCGTAGCCTATGCGGTGAAAAGCTCCGAGAACGGATTCGGCGGCGCGCTTGTCCTTATGGTGGGCGTTCTTACCGACGGCACGGTGTACAGCACTTCGGTCCTTTCGCACAGCGAGACTCCGGGACTTGGTGCCAAGTGTACCTCCGACGAGAAGTTCTATTCACAGTTCCGCGGCCTGGGCACCGACAAGGTTCTCTCGGTCAAGAAGGATGGCGGCGATATCGATGCCATCACGGGTTCCACCATCACTTCGCGCGCCTATTCTAAGGCCGTGAAGAATGCAGTGGAAGTAGTTAAAACATTGGGAGGAAAATAGATATGGGAAAGAATCTGTCTCTTATAGCCAAGGGTATAATCAAAGAAAACCCTACCTTCGTGCTCGTGCTGGGTATGTGTCCTACGCTTGCCACCACGACTTCGGCCATCAATGGTCTGGAGATGGGACTGGCTACGCTTTTCGTGCTTATTCTCTCGAATGTGGCCATCTCCCTTATAGCTCCGATCGTTCCTGACAAGGTGCACATTCCTGTCTATATCGTGGTCATCGCGACTTTCGTCACAGTGCTTCAGCTTGTTATGCAGGCATTTGTGCCAAGTGTTTACCAGACTCTCGGCCTGTTCATCCCACTTATCGTGGTGAACTGCATCGTGCTCGGACGTGCTGAGGCTTTCGCCTGCAAGAACGGCGTATGGGCTTCCGCTTTGGATGGATTGGGAATTGGCCTCGGCTTCACCCTGTCTCTTACTGTAATCGGTCTTATCCGTGAGATTCTGGGAAGCGGTTCAGCGTTCGGGGTCAAGTTCATTCCGGGCGATGGAATATTGGCATTCATCCTCGCTCCGGGCGCATTTATGGTACTGGGCTATCTTATGGTATTGTTCAACAAATTCTTTAAAAAATAGACGGACTTATGGAGTATATTCTGATAATCATCTCTGCGATATTTGTCAATAATATCGTGCTTTCCCAGTTTCTGGGAATATGTCCGTTCCTGGGAGTTTCGAACAAGCTCAGCACCGCGACAGGTATGTCGGGCGCCGTCTGCTTCGTGATCACTCTCGCCACCGTGGTGACTTACCTGGTGAACAAGTATCTTCTCGCCAGATTCGGGCTTGAGTTCCTGCAGACCATAGCGTTCATTCTCGTGATCGCGGCTCTGGTTCAGATGGTGGAGATAGTGCTTAAGAAGATAAGCCCGTCGCTTTATCAGGCTCTGGGCATCTTCCTTCCGCTGATTACTACGAACTGTACCGTGCTTGGTGTGGCTATTACCGTAGTTACGAAGGAGTTTACTATCGGCGGACAGGCCATCGGCCTTCTCAATCTCGGCCAGGCTACCGTGTACGCTCTCGCCACTTCGCTCGGTTACGGACTTGCGATGATTCTTTTCGCCGGTCTTCGTGAGCACCTGACCGGGAACAATGTCCCCAAGTCATTCCAGGGACTTCCCATCGCGCTTATTACCGTAAGTATAATGGCTATGGCATTCTTCGGATTCTCCGGAATGGTATAGTATGTCTCGAATTTTATGAAGAAATTTTCCGCATACCGTTTTGCACTGCTTCTGGCATCGGCTGTGATGCTTTTTACCACGTGCGAACCCTCTACGACAGAACCTGACGATCCCGATATTCCGGTAGTGCCGGATGTTCCAGATCCGGACCCTCAGCCTGACCCAGATCCTGTAGATCCTGACGTTCCCGATCCTATAACTCCGGACCCGGAGTCCGTGACATTTGCCGAGATCATCGAGGATGGCTGCAACGGAACCTATGATGTAAGTTCCGCAGTGGTGATGGCCACCGGAGCGCATAACACCGTGGTCTATGACGGCACGGCCTATATGCTGCTCTACGATCCGGACAAGACCACTTCCGTGGGGGATGTGGTTTCGCTTTCAGGTGAGGTCAAGGAGTTCAACGGCGTGCCGGAATGGAATCAGCCTGACATCACCAGAAAGTCCACGCGCGACAGCATTGAATATCCTGACCCTGTGGAGATTACGGCGTCTTACCTCAGTTCGTATTCTTCTTCTGCGGAGATAGTTTACGGAGTGGCCAGCGGAACCAAGGACGGATATTATCTGAAAGTCGGAAGCCAGTCGCTGAACTGCTATTCGAACACTTCGATAGAAGACGGCGAGGTGACGGTTTACGGTTTTACCATAGGATATTCTAAGAAGATTGTCAATTTCGTGGTGACTTCCACCGGTTCCGGCGAAGACCCGGACCCTGACCCGGAGCCTGACCCTGACCCCGATCCAGATCCCGATCCAGACCCTGTAGATCCGGGTACTCCTTCGACAGCTAAGTATTCCTGGGCGGAGCTCCCTGTGATGTACGATGGGGATTCGGATGGGCGCGACGATAATGACAACACCCTTTATTATGCCACGCATTTCACTGACCTGAAGTCTCCTGCGGGTGGTGCGGCCCGTAATTACACCGTCTGCTACAGTGGCGACCATCACTGCCCGGTATGGGTGGCTGCGCCCCGGCATGAGATGTATCAGACTAAGAATGTAAAACGTACAAACGCCTATGGTCAGGACCCTGACATCCCTTCAGATATTCAGTATCATAGCAAAGCCACAGGCGGCGGATGCAACAAGGGGCACATGCTTGGCAGTGCAGAGAGAACAGCTTCTCTCCAGACTAATCAGCAGGTGTTCTATTACACGAACATCGCTCCTCAGCTCAGCAGCGGGTTCAACACCGGCGGCGGTGGCTGGAATACTCTTGAGGAGTGGGTAGACGGAAAGGTCTGCTCGGACACGCTTTATGTGGTCATAGGCTGTTATTTCGAAAAATATACCGACGGTTACGGCGAGACCGTGTCTCCGAAGACCATTTCCTTCGGCGGACGCAATGACGTGGATATGCCGACTATGTTCTATTATGCATTGCTTCGCACGAAAAAGGGCAGCACCGGCAAGGCTCTCAAGGACTGCAGCGCTTCCGAGATGATGTGCGCCGCCTTCGTGCGCTCTCACACTAACGATCACAAGGGCCAGAACGTCACTTCCGCCGAGATGATGAGTATATCCGACCTTGAGAAAGTGACAGGATTCAAGTATTTCACCAACGTTCCCAACGCTCCCAAATCCAGCTTCAACGCTAAGGACTGGGGCCTGTAAAATATGCTGACACTTATTCTCTTTCTGCTTACGGCGATGGCCGTATCCTTCCTCTGCTCGGTACTGGAATCGGTGCTGATGTCCACACCTATCTCCTACATCACTATGCGTGAGGAGGAGGGTTATGCTCCCGCGAAGAGAATGAAGAACTTCAAGCAGAACTCTTCGCGCCCCATCGCGGCCATTCTTTCGCTTAACACGATTGCCAATACCATCGGCGCAGCAGGCGTCGGCCGTCAGGCGACCCTTGTGTTCGGCAGCGAGTGGTTCGGGCTGGTGAGTGCCATTACCACCATACTGATATTGGTATTCTCGGAGATCGTGCCGAAGACGATAGGCACGCACGGATGGCGTTCGCTTATGGGCTTTGCGGCCTCTGCGATAGGGGTTCTCATCATTATAATGTTCCCTTGCGTGTGGCTTATCGAGAAGCTGCAGAAGTTGATCTCTCCTAAGGAAAATGAGACCGCCGTGTCGCGCGACGAGGTGTCCGCGATGGCCAATGTGGCCGAGGAGGCTGGGGACCTGGAAGAGGACGAGAACGAGATTATCCAGAACGTCATAAATCTGGATGAGGTGAAGGCCTACGACGTGATGACCCCGCGCGTGGTATGCGCCATCGCGCCGGAATCGATGACTCTCCGTTCGTTTTTCAAGGACAAAAGATTCAAAAGCCACTCACGCATCCCGGTTTATTCGGACAATGACGAATATATCACCGGTTATGTCCTGAGGATGGACGTGCTTCAGCTCGTGGCGGAGGACAAGTTCGACAAGACATTGGCAGACATCCGGCGCGACATAGCCAGCTTCGATGAGGATACGCCTATGGACAAGGTCTGGGACGAGATGCTCGAGCACGACGAACAGATATCCATAGTTATAGACGAATATGGCAGCTTCCAGGGAATTCTGACCCTGGAGGACGTCATCGAGACCATTATGGGCAGCGAGATCGTGGATGAGCGCGACTCCGTGCGCGATATGCAGCAGCTCGCCCTCGCCCAGTGGAAAAAGCGCAACGCCACGGATAAATAATATTTCCGCTCCCCGGAGCCCCTCGGGGCTGTCACGAAGTGACTGGGGGTGATGAATCACAAAAGAGGTCGGCCCGACGGGTCGACCTCTTTTGTGATTCCGGCGCGACTCGAACGCGCGACCCACAGCTTAGAAGGCTGTTGCTCTATCCAACTGAGCTACGGAACCATCCGAAAATGGAGTGCAAATATAACTATAATTTTTAATTATTTGAGTAAATTTGCCTCCCGTATGTATTCTATTTTATCCAAGGAGATGCTGACTCCGACGATATGCCGGATGAAAGTGTCAGCCCCCAGAATCGCCCGTGCGGCCAGACCGGGGCAGTTTCTTATCGTCATCGACGACGAGAAAGGGGAGAGAATCCCTCTTACCATAAGCGATTATGACCCCGAGGAAGGAACGGTTACCATAGTAACCCAGAAAGTCGGAGCGTCCACTTCCAGGATCGTCGCTATGGAGCCCGGTGAAGCCTTTCGCGACGTGGTTGGCCCGCTTGGCAAGTGCTCCGAATTCACTGAACTTGACGACGAAGCCCTTCGCGGCAGAAGCTATATATTTATCGCCGGAGGCGTTGGCACGGCCCCCATTTATCCGCAGGCCAAGTGGCTGCACGCCCACGGCGCGCACGTGGAGGTGATAATTGGCGCGCGTAATGAAAGTCTTCTCATCTATAAGGACGAGATGGCCTCCGTGTGCGACAAACTGCATATCTGCACCGACGACGGATCCGTCGGATTTCACGGAGTGGGCACGGCTCTTCTGGAGAAGCTCGTCTGCGAAGGTGCGCATTATGATCAGGCTGTCGCCATCGGCCCTATGATAATGATGAAGTTCGCTACACTGACATGTAAGAAGCTCGGCATTCCTATAGTGGTGAGCCTTAATACTTTAATGGTGGACGGCACCGGTATGTGCGGAGCCTGTAGAGTTAGTGTGGGAGGCCATACCAAGTTCGCTTGTATGGACGGACCGGAGTTCGATGGATATCTGGTGGATTTTGATGAGGCGATGCGTCGTCAGGGACAATATAAGGCAGAGGAGGCTGCAGCTAAAGAGAAATGTTGACGCCGAGAATCAAGGTACGTGAGCAGGATCCTCAGGAACGTGCTCATAATTTTAATGAAGTAAGTCTGGGTTTTACTCTCGATCAGGCCCAGCAGGAGGCGACCAGATGTCTTCACTGTAAGAATCCGCGTTGTGTAGGTGCTTGCCCGGTGGGGATAAATATCCCTGAATTCGTCGCCAGAATTAAGGATGGTCAGATAGCGGAAGCGGCGGAGATCATTTCGCGTGATTCATCTCTTCCTGCCGTTTGCGGACGTGTATGCCCTCAGGAGAACCAGTGCGAAGGCAGCTGTGTGCTTGGCATAAAGGGAGAAAGTCTAGCGATAGGTAATCTGGAACGGTTTGCGGCAGATTATTGCGCCGAGAACGGGTGCGAGCCGAAGGTGGAAGTCGAGCATCAGGACAAACCGGCCAAGGTGGCGGTTGTGGGGTCAGGCCCTTCGGGACTTGCCTGTGCGAGCGATCTGGCCCGGTGGGGATATGAAGTCACCGTGTTCGAGGCTCTGCATAAGCTGGGTGGCGTATTGGCATACGGCATACCGGAATTCCGTCTCCCGAAAGATACCGTATTGGCACGTGAGATAGAGTCTCTGCGCGCGCTGGGCGTGAAGTTCGAGACGAACGTGATAATTGGCAGAACTCTTACGATAGACGATCTGTTCGATCGGGAGGGTTTCAAGGCCGTGTTCGTGGGAAGCGGCGCGGGTCTGCCGAAGTTTATGGGCATCCCGGGAGAGAACCTGAACGGTGTTTTCTCTGCCAATGAATTCCTTACCCGCAATAACCTTATGAAGGCTTATCGCGAGGATTATATGACTCCGATTCATACCGGGGCCAAGGTTTGTGTGGTCGGTGGCGGCAATGTCGCGATGGATGCTGCCCGTACGGCCCTCAGACTTGGTGCGGACGTGCATATCGTTTACCGTAGGACGCAGGCTGAGCTGCCCGCACGTCGTGAGGAGGTGCATCACGCTATCGCAGAAGGGATTGTTTTCGATATGCTGACCAATCCTGTCGAGATTCTCGGTGACGAGAACGGAGCCGTGCGTGCGCTTCGCTGCATAAGGATGGAACTCGGCGAGATGGATGAAAGCGGCCGTCGCAGCCCTGTACCAGTGGAAGGCTCGGAATTCGAGATAGAGACCGATACTGTCATTATGGCTCTCGGCACATCGCCTAACCCTTTGATAGTAAGCACCACCAGTGGGCTTGAGGCCAATCGCCGCGGCGGAATCATCGCCTCGGATGACGGAGCTACTACCCGTGCCGGAGTATTTGCCGGCGGAGATGCCGTGACAGGAGCGGCTACAGTGATCCTCGCAATGGGTGCCGGACGTAAGGCTGCCGCGGCCATAAAGGCTTATCTTACTGAAGCTTAATCTTCTTCTGGGAAGAAATCATAGAGATCGCGCCAAGTGCCGCAAGCATTATGGCGCGTGTTTCGTGTGTAAGGGTGGCGAATAGAATCCCTATCTCCCATTCCGCCCCGTAAAGCGTGGACAGCGCCACGGCCACGGCATAGTGGTATGCCCCGAATCCGCCCGGAACCGGCAGGAGAGACGAGAGATTCCCGACCACTGAGATAAACAGCGCGTCCGTGAAATCAAGTCCCGCCAGTACGGGTACCGCACTGAATACGCAGAAGCACATCATTACGTAGGATATCCAGATGCCGACGGTGTAGAGGATGAACAGCGTCTTGTGTTCAGCCTTGCCGAAGGTCTTGAATCCTTCGAATATACCTTCGGTCCACGATGCGATTTTGCCCGCGATGACGTTCCGGTCTCTGAATTTGAAACAGAGGAATATCAGAAGCGCGGCTATGGCGACCGCTGCCACGAGTATCCCCGTGAGGCTCAGGCTGAATCTTCCGGCCACCTTTTTCGCGATGTTTTCGATGAACCAGCCTGCTATCTCTCCGGATTTCAGAATGATAGCCAGAAGGATAAGGATAAGCACCATAAGCATATCCCAGGCGCGCTCCATAATGATGGTGCCCACGGTCTTGTCGTAAGGGGTCTTTTTGTCCGTCACGACCCCGCATCTCACCAGAAAACTCATCCACGGGATGACCAGGCTGAACAGATTGCCGATGCTGCAGGCGTCCCACAGGTCTTTCCTTCTGATGTCTTCGTTGATGGGGCGCATAAGCGAACGCCACCTCTCCGAACGGAGTACCAGAGCCAGAAATGCGAATGCCAATGACCCCGCGACCCATCCCCAGGACGTGTCCGAGAGCGCATTTATGAACACCTTCCAGTCCATCCCGCGCAGGGCCAGATACACCAGCACCACGGTAAGCGCGGCGACCAGGATATATTTTAGAATATTGAGCGTCTTCTTCTGCATGGCGGCTGCAAATTTAACATAAATTTTATGTACTTTTGTTTCTTAATAACAAATGCGATGAAATCAATACTTGGAATGGGCAACGCCCTGACAGACATTCTGGCTGTCCTCCCCGATGACACACTTCTGAAGACTTTTCACCTGCCCAAGGGCAGTATGCAGCACGTGGACAAGGAGACCGGCGAGAAGATTCTCCAGGCGCTCAAGCCTTACGGCGTGAAGTACGTGGCCGGGGGAAGTGCGGCCAACACCATCTCCTGCACGTCGCGTTTCGGTATGCCGTCCTATTTCATCGGCAAGGTGGGCGATGATGAGCTTGGCCATCTGTTCCAGAGCGATCAGGAGGAGGCAGGCGTGAACACTCTGCTTCTGAAGAGCAGGCACTCCAGCGGACGCTGTATGGTGTTCGTAAGCGGAGGCAACGCCGAGCGCACATTTGCCGATTATATGGGTGCGACCCTGGATTTCGGTCCGGACGATCTCAAACTCGAGTATTTCCAGGGTAGGGATTATTTTCATATAGAAGGTTATCTGGTTCAGAACCAGTTTCTTATAAGGCGAGCAGTAGAATTGGCCCACGAGGCGGGATGCATCATCTCCATAGATATGGCTTCGTACAATGTCGTCGAGAGCAACAATGCCTTTCTTCACGACATCGTGGATAAATATGTGGACATAGTGTTCTCGAACGAGTCCGAGGCCAGGGCTTTCACCAAGATCGACGACCCTGAAGAGGCGCTTGACGAGATCTCCCGTTACTGCACTACGGCCATAGTCAAGGTCGGCAAGAACGGTTCCTGGGTCAAGTCCGGCGACGAAAAATATCAGATTCCTGCCTGGCCGGCCGATCCTGTGGATGCCACCGGGGCTGGGGATACCTATGCCGCCGGGTTCCTCTATGCCCATTCTCTGGGTATGCCGCTCAAGGTCTGCGGGGAGATCGGTTCGATCATCGCGGCCAAGGTGGTGGAAGTGGTCGGCACGAAGATGGATGTGAACCGCTGGAGGCAGGCCGAGTCGGAGATTAACGAACTGATACGCAGAAATGAGTAATGTTTTTGTCCACATAAGGCGCTCGCTTTCCATTCTGTGCCACCGCTCGAAGACCCCGCACTGTATGTGCCCGATCTCGAAATGTCCGCGGGTCACGGTCTTTATGGATGCGACCGAAGGCTCGGCCCAGAAGTGCGCCGATGCCGTCAACGCATTTTTCGCAGGATATAAGGTGAAATTGAGAATATTTGCCCTGAACGCGCAGAAAAAATCGACGCTTCCGGCCATTGCCGGGGCCACGATGCTGCTGCGCCGGGACCTCAGGTGGTTTGGCCGGCCGAAGCGCACGCGCAGACATCCCTCGGTGGACGGGAAGGAGGACCTTTTCATCAACCTCTGCCCTCAGGCCAATTTCACGGCGCATTACTGCGCCCTCTGTTCGAAGGCCCATTTCAAGGTCGGAAGGTATTCTACGAAGAAAGGTCTGTATGACATAGAGGTGTCCAACACCGACAATTACCTGCAGTCTCAGATATTTGCACAGATAAGTTCCATAATAGCTTCAATCGTATGAAACAGTTTCTCTCCACATCTCTGAAGGGATTCGCAATGGGCACCGCGAATGTGGTGCCGGGTGTTTCGGGCGGAACCATCGCCCTTATCACCGGTATTTATTCACGTCTGGTGGCCTGCATAAGCGCCTTCGCTACGCCAGGCATCTGGAAGGAATTTTTCCGCGGTGATTTCAGGTCGTGGTGGCAGAAGGTGGACGGGTCGTTCCTGGCAGCCCTTTTCGTGGGTCTTGCGGTCAGTATACTTACCTTTGCCAAGGTCGTTACCTGGTCCCTGGGGGAATATCCTGTGATCACCTGGGCCTTCTTCTTCGGGCTCATCATCGTGTCCACAGTCTTTATGCTTTATGATATAAAGGCTTGGAAGATAAAGGATTTCCTGTTCCTTCTCATCGGATTGGGTCTGGGATTGGCATTCTGCTTCCTTACTCCGACACAGACGCCGCAGACCGGGTGGTTCTATTTTGTGAGCGGGGCCATCGCCATCTGCACGATGATTCTGCCGGGAGTGTCAGGAAGTTTCCTGCTTCAGATCTTCGGGAATTACGACATCGTGATGGCTGCGCTCGACGTGACGAACATCAACTGGGCGGTTCTGCTGCCTTTCGCATTCGGGTGTCTGGTGGGCATCATCGCGTTCTCCAAATTCCTGAAGTGGTTATTGGCCCGTTATGAGAGGCCAACGATGATACTTCTCATAGGATTTGTGATAGGCACGCTCCTGAAGGTGTGGCCGTGGGCTGACGCCGATGCTGTGCAGCAGGCCGGTCACGGGCTTCAGATTCTGCCGGCCATAGTCGCTATGCTTCTGGGCGGAGCGCTGGTGGTTCTCATACAGAAGCTTTCGAAGAAATCGTAAAAAACCGGCGCGTGCGGAAAATGCAGGATGCCGCCCGTGCCGTTAACCGGAAGATCCTGCGGATTTTGAGTTATGTCATTGAATAAAGTAATGTTGATCGGTAACGTGGGAGGTGATCCGAATGTCCGTTACCTTGAGGGAAATGCCAAAGTGGCATCGTTTACTCTTGCTACCTCTGAACGTTTCAAGGACCGCAGCGGCGAGCAGAGGGAAAACACCGAATGGCACAACATCGTGGCCTGGAGAAGTACCGCCGATGTCGTGGAGAACTATGTAAAGAAGGGTACGCAGATCTATGTGGAGGGCAAGCTCCGCACCCGCAATTACACCGACCAGTCCGGAGTCAAGAAGTACGTGACTGAGATCGTGGCTGATTCCATTCAGCTTCTCGGAAGAAAGAGCGACGACGCCGGTGTATCCGCACCTGTTCACAGCGCCCCTTCACAGGCTCCTGCTCCTGCAGCTGCTCCGAAGCCGGTTTATGAGGCTCCGACCCCGTCTGCAGACGAAGGAACGGACGACCTTCCGTTCTAAAAACAGCGGGTCTGATACTTTTCTGATGGCTGTGGGGTTTTCGCTCCGCAGCCATCAGTGCGTTTTATAGTGTCTCTTCTTCTTTTCGCCAACTATTCTCATTTTTAGGGGGAAAATCTCGATTTTCAGGGTAGTATTTGGAAAGTCTGGGGCTCAAAATAGCCCCTTTTTGGTCGGTTTTGGGACAAAAAATGCTTGGAGACTTCCCCAAGCATTTTTCATAAACTATTGAAAATCAATAGATAATTTTCACAAAACCGCTTAGTATTCTTCCTCGTTGAAGAAGAAATCGTCCTTTGTCGGATAATCCGGCCAGATATCCTCTATGCTTTCATAGATCTCGCCGTCGTCTTCGAGTTCCTGAAGATTGTCAAGCACATCCTGCGGCGCGCCTGAACGGTTGGCATAGTCTATCAGTTCGTCTTTCGTTGCCGGCCATGGAGCATCGTCCAGGTGTCCGGCCAATTCAAGTGTCCAAAACATGTTATGTTACTCCGTTTAATTTTAGGCCGCAAAGATATTAAAATAATTCTCTCTTTCAATACTTTTTCAGTATTTTTGCGCCATGTCTTACAAAAGAGTTGATTCATACGATGTGGACACCACCCGCGAGATAGCTTCACACGTCAGGGAAATCCTCTCCCTGCTGGGCGAAGACCCTGAAAGGGAGGGCCTGCTGAAGACTCCGGAGCGTGTGGCCAAAGCCCTGCAGTACAGCACGAAAGGTTATACCGAGGACGGAGTGCAGATCATCCGCGACGCCATTTTCGACGAGGAATATCAGCAGATGGTTCTGGTAAGGGACATAGACCTGTACAGCACCTGCGAGCATCATATGATGCCGTTCATCGGCAAGTGCCACATTGCCTACATTCCGAACGGAAAGATCACCGGTCTCAGCAAGATCGCCCGCGTCGTGGAGACCTTTGCCCGCAGACTCCAGGTCCAGGAAAGGCTCACCGTCCAGATTAGGGACTGCATCGACGAGGCCCTGCATCCGCTCGGAGTCGCGGTGGTCATAGAGGCTCACCACTCCTGTATGCAGCTGCGAGGGGTTGAGAAGGCCAATTCAGTCACGACCACATCTGCCTTCAGCGGGGCATTCCTGAACTCGGAGAAGACGAGAAACGAATTTTTGAACCTTATCAAATGAAATTAAGTAATCAGACCAAAGGACTGCTTATACTTCTGACCCCGTTTGTTCTGGGGTTTTTGCTTGGACTTGCTGTAGGCGGAGGTTGCAGCGGCGATGATGGACATCACGAAATGCAGGACGAAGTGGAGGAAGAATTTCTCGAGGAACCGGCCGCCACGACTTCCGAAACCGTGCAGGAAAAGGAGGAAAAGCCTGCACAGAAGGAGATTATCTATTATAAGAAGAGGATGAAATATGCCTCCATCTTCAACGATCTTAACGAGGAACATCTGTTTGTGGCCCGGAAGGTCGGCATTAGGGAACCCCTTCAGAACAGTGCCGAGGCCTCCAACAAGGCCGGCCTTGTCCGCATCAAAAGCAACAGGCTCTACACCATCTATTCCCTCAGCCATTCGTCCCCTTACCTCACCCGCGGTGCGGCCGATGAGCTGAACGCCATAGCGACGGCATTCAGGGACTCGCTCAGCAGCAAGGGCCTTCTGAACTACCGCCTCGTGGTATCGTCCGTCCTGCGCAGCCAGGAGGATGTGAAGAACCTCAGGAAAAGCGGCAATCCTAACGCATCTGCCAATTCGGCGCATTGCTACGGTACCACCTTCGACATCACCTACACGATGTACGACAGGGACAACGACGAGCAGTGTACTGAGTTCATGCAGCCCTTCGAGCTTACCAAGGTGCTCGGTGAGGTGCTTCTCGACCGGCGGAAGGCAGGCAAATGCCTGGTCAAATACGAAAGAAAGGAGCATTGCTTCCACATAACCAGCACTCATTAGAATGAAACGAATCAGTATTCTGACCCTCCTGTTATGGGCCAATTGTGCATTGGCCTGGCCAATGTGCGCTCAGAGCGGCGCGAATGCCCCGGACGGGGAGAAAATGGCCGTACTCACACCGGAACCGATCGAGGGCGAGCCTCTCAGCTGCACGAGCATCATCGTGGGCAGGGCGGCCAGCACCGACGGCAGCGTCATCACTTCGCACACGTGCGACGGCAGGTACCGCACCTGGGCCAGCATAGAGCCGGCACGGAACCACCGCAGGGGAGAGGAACGCATAGTCCTGAAGAACACGATGCACACCGTGTCCAGGGATGATACGACGGGTGTCCGGTTCGCAGGTTATATCCCTGAAGTAAAGCATACTTATTCATATCTTAATACTGCCTACCCGTGCCTTAACGAGAAGCAGTTGGGAATAGGGGAGACCACCTGGGGCGGTCCTGATACGTTGCAGAATCCATCGTCGCTCTTCCTCATCGAGGAACTTGCCAGGGTGGCGCTCGAAAGGTGCTCCACCGCACGCGAGGCCGTGCAGCTGATGGGTAGATTGGCCTGCGAATACGGCTATGCCGACAGCGGCGAGTGCCTGACGGTGGCGGATCCGAATGAGGTGTGGTTCTTCGAGATCATCGGCTGCGGCCACGATCAGAAAGGTGCCGTGTGGGTGGCCAAGAGGCTTCCGGACGATCACGTGGGCGTGTCTGCCAATGTTCCGCGCATAGGTGTGCTGGAGTCTGATCCGGCAAACTTCCTGTGCTCGGACAACGTGAAGGATGTGGCTCTCAGGTACGGCCTGTGGGACGGGCAGAGCGAATTCAAGTTCTGGAAGGCCTACAGGGCGGAGTATGCGCGCGGACGGAATTACCGCGAGCGTGACTACTTCATTCTCAGTACATTGGCTCCGTCGCTCGGGCTTAATCAGGATATGGACGAGATTCCGTTCTCGGTGAAGCCGGACAGGCAGGTCAGCGTGAGTGACGTGTTCGCGCTGCTGCGTTCGACCTATGAGGGCACGGATCTGGATATGTGCAGGGACATCACTATCAGAGACGGGGAAGTCAGTCCTATCGCAAACCCTTGGATGACAGGAACTTTACGCAATACTCTAAATCACATTCACCCCGGCCTGGTGCCGTTCCAGAGGACGGTGTCGGTGGCCTGGTGCTCGTATTCGACCGTGATTCAGCTGCGCTCGTGGCTGCCCGACAGCGTGGGTGGCGTCTGCTATCTCGCGCTTGACAATCCGGGGCAGAGTCCGCGCATCCCGATTTTCAGCGGCTCCACCGCTCTTCCCGAGGCTTACGGCACCTGCGGACAGAACGCTTATGATCCGAATGTGGCTCTCTGGCAGTTCAGGAAGGCCAATAAGCTTGCGACCCTCGCCTGGCAGAAGACCAAGGGATATTTCGGCGAACAGATAGCGGCTCAGGAGCAGGAACTCTTCGACGAAGTGGGCAGACTGTCACCCGACAGCACGGCGGAGGAACTGAATGCCGCGACAGAGAAAATCCACCTCCGGGCCGTCGAGCGGTGGGCGGAGATGGAATCTAGGTTCTGGGTAATGTTCGGTCTCGGATTCTAATCTATAAGCGCTGCCAGTTCGGTGGCGCTTTTTGCTATATGATCAGCACCGGCCTGAACGAGGTCGCTTTCCGGGCGGAATCCCCAGGCCACGCCTATGCACCTGATGCCGGCATTCTTCGCGGTCTTCACGTCAGTGGCGGAATCGCCCACCAGCAGGCACTCCTCCCGGGCCACTCCGGCCTTGGCAAGTATCAGGTTCACTACTTCGGCGCTCGGCTTGAGCGGCAGATCCTCCCTGTTACCGAGCACGGCGACGAACTCTATGCCGGGGAAGAACTCGGCGATGAGCTTCTCCGCACCCTCCTGGAACTTGTTCGAAGCCACTGCGAGCTTTATTCCCTTGAGGGCCAATTGGCCTGTGAGCTCCACCATACCCGGGTACGGGCGCGTGTGAACGTCGATATTGGCCACATAGTAGGGGGTAAAGTCGCTCAGCACCGCATCCACGAGGTCCGTCTCCGGCGTGCGGCCGAGGCTCTTCTCTAGTGCGGCGATCAGCATATTCCGCACGCCGTGGCCCACCATCTTCGTATATTCCTTCACGCTGTGGCCGGGGATGCCCCTTCGGGCCAATGCGTGATTGGCAGCGGCGGCAAGATCCGCGATGGTGTTGATGAGCGTGCCGTCCAGATCAAATATCACTAACTTGGTCATACAGATAAAATTTTCGACCGCAAAAATACAAAAAAGAGTTATCTTCGCGGCGTTATGAAACGAATAATGTTGACTGCCCTGTGCGCACTGATTCCGCTCGCCGGATATACGCAGGATGAAATTAACCGTCTGAAAATAGACTCCGAAGTGAGAGCCGACCACACCAGCGAGGTCGGATTTACCGGCAATTCCCTCAACCTCAGCATCCAGGGGCGTCTGAGCGACGACGTGACCTTCCACTACAAGCAGAGATTTAACAAGGTCAATTCCATCAACCGCTTTTTCAACGCCACGGACTGGATCTACCTTACCTTCAGGGCGGATGACTTCTGGAGCTTTTCTGCCGGAAAACAGGTGGTGGCCCTCGGCGGTATGGAGTATAACACTGCGCCGGTGAATATGTATTTCAATTCCCTCTGGTGGAGCGATATGCCGTGCTATGAATTCGGAGTGAGCGGATCGTACACCTTCGCCTCGAAAAATGACGTCCTCACGCTTCAGGTCTGCAGGAGCCCGTACAGTTCGGAGGAGAAGAGCTATGCGTTTAACTTCCAGTCGGTCAACAATCACGACTGGTACAGCGGCATCCATTCGCTCAGCGTTATGCAGTGCACCTCGGGCGACCTTATCGGGATTCTCGCCACGGGTAATGAGTTCAGGTTCGGACGCAGTGCTGTCCAGGCGGATCTGACCCTTCGATATGCCGATGATCATTGCGACCTGATAAGCGACTACACTCTGGGATGCAAATTCACGCAGCATTTCACCGACGAGATTTCGGGCTTCGTAAAGGCCGTGTATGACGAGAACGGCAGCCTTAGCATGATGGACAGCGTCGTGGGAATGGACACGAGGATCTGCTCAGGCGGTCTGGGCGTGGAATATTATCCGGGCAGGTTCGACCGGAACATCCGCCTGCACGCGGTGCTGTACCATAAGAGTGGAACTGTCAATTACTATGCGGGAGAGACTTCCGCCGTGGCCGAATACAAGCTGGATGTTCTGAACATCGGCATCACCTGGTGGTTCAATTTCTTCAATCTGTAGGATTTGGTAGTTTAAGAAATATTGCCTACTTTTGTAGTCCATTGGTGCTTGGGCCGGGAGGTTAGGCACTGGTCTGCAAAACCAGTTAGAGCGGTTCAATTCCGCTAGGCACCTCAAGAAAACGCCTTCCAGATAGCTGGAGGGCGTTTTCGGTCTCTTTGGGGAATTTAAAGGGTTTCTTTTAAGTCGGCCTGGGCTACTAGCAGGTTTACAATTCCAATGAATTGTCCTTCAGTAGGAAATCATAAATGCTTATGGTTGTGATACCTGATTCATCCCTTGTAACCGGGC
>CAVFXO010000042.1:0-49542 GCA_963626825.1 bacterium
AAACGGCGAAAAATCTACTGGCGATGGGGCTGCCCATAGAGCAGATTGTTCGCGCTACAGGCCTGTCGCAGGAGGAAGTCCAGCGCCTGTAAAATCCTGAAACTTTTAACACCTTTGTTTCGAACGATGTTCTTTGAATTATGGATGAATATGTAAAAGACATTATGACACAGATACCGGAAGATTTAATCAAGGACCTGATGGCGGCTACGGGAATGGACAGGAATGCCGTGGAACAGTTTGTCAAGTCGCATCTCCAGGCTATGGGCTTTCAGCCTGCGGACGGCGGGAGGCAGACCGGATCCGAAAAGCCGAAATCCGGCAAGGAACCGTATACCTTTGACTGCTATCCACATTATCTTCCTGCGAAGCAGGTGTTTAAATATACCCTCCGAATTACGCTGAAGCATATTCAGCCGGCGATATGGCGCAGGATCGTGGTGCCGTCAAACATTACGCTCAGGTATCTGGGCGACCTGATTCTGGACCTTATGGGTTGGGACGGCGGTCATCTTAACCAGTTTACCCAGGGCGATAACTGCTATCTTCCGTATTATCAGCGCGAGCCGTCCGGGGAGGCCAATTTCGTCTGGGCGTGCAATAACGTCAATCAGGAGGACTATACCATAGCTGACCTCCTTCAGAAAAAGCAGCAGTCGGTCATTTTCGAGTATGATTTTGGCGACGGCTGGGAACACGAGATAAAGATTTCGTCGATAGCTGAATATGCGGAAGGCGAGCAGCGCAGGATCGAATTCAAGGCAGGGGAGCGCGCCTGCCCTCCGGAGGATTGCGGCGGCATTTGGGGATATGAGCATCTTCTGGAGATACTTGCCAAGCGGAAATCGGGCAAACGGCTTACCGCCGATGAACGTGAGGAACTGGAATGGGCGTGCTGGGACGAGGATTCTGATCCTGATTATCTGGATCTTGATTACTGCCGTAAGGTCGCGAAGTCATTCAATGACGCTCCGGACACTTATACCGCTCATCATACTGTCGTCAGCTGACCTGATGATGGATAAATCAGTTTAACTCCGGCCGGGTTATTGCTCCGCCGGAGTTGTTATATTCAAACTGTCGTCGAGTACGCCTATTCTGAATAGCTGATCTTTAGCATGGTGCGACGATTTCAGTACGTTTCTTTCAGCCAGAGGGCGAGGAATTTGTCGTAGACGGTGTAGGTGTCGCCGTCGCGGTGGACGATTTCGCACTCGGTGAGTTTGCGCAGGGCGTTCTGAATGGAACTTGCGGTCGGTAGAGAGTATTTCCGGATGAATTCTCCGGAGGTGACTCCGTTGGCCGAGCCTTCATTGGCAATGGCCACCAGAACCTGCTTCTGCTTGTCCTTCAGTGTAGAAAGCAACTCCCGGTATGATATTGAATTGGACTGGAGGATAATGTCTATGGAACTGTCGATGATCTCCCTTTCGGCGAGACCGTCTTCGGCGACGTTGGAAAAGACTTCGTTCATTACTCTCTGTAGGTAATATGTATATCCGTTGAACATATCGTAAATCCGGTACACTTCTTCGGGCTTAATTCTGCGCCCGAATTCGGAAAACTTGCTGGTTGCAAATGAGGTATATACTTCTCTGTCAATGCGTTCCAGAGCCATAATGTCAGCACTGTTGTAGAACGGCATTTTGGAAGAGGTGAACATGTTGCTCATTATTCTGGAACTGCTGCCGGAGTAGATGAATCTGCAGTTGGTAGTATTCTGGACCAGGGTGCGGAGCAGGGCTTCCACGTCGGGGTCATCGGTGTATTCTCTGATCTGCTGAAACTCGTCTATAGCCAGAATGCATGGCATGGATGACTTTTCGAGATACTGGAAAACCTCTTCCAGGGTAGCTTCCGGCCTGACAATGTCGCCGAGGTGGATGGAAAACTCCGGCAATCCGCTTACTGGATTATATTCCAGTCTCAAGTTCAGGCTTCTGAACATTGCCAGAAATTCGTCCAGTATTTTCTTCCCCTGCGGCTTCAATGTGTTGAAGACCTCTTTGCTCATCGCGAAGGCTAGTTCGCGCAACGACGTGGTGTGAAGAATATCCACGAAGAAGGTGTTGTATCTGCCGTCGATCTCCTCCGACGCGTAGATGTGTCTTATAAGTCCGGTCTTGCCCATTCTGCGGGGTGAGATCAGAACGACATTGTTCCCGCCTTTAAGTAGTTTTATCAGGCGCTTGCTTTCAGCTTCCCTGTCGCAGAAATATTCATCCGGTATGACCGGAGATGTAAAAAACGGATTCAAAATCTTCACCATAATGCCTTTGTGTTTTCGCAAAGTTAATTATTAGTTTTTGATTATTAAAATCTAATAATTGATTTTTGATAATTTCGTTGCTAGATTCTGCTGTAACATCAAAAACTTGGGCTAGATCGAAGAAAAACGTCGATTTAGCCCAAATTCTGCAACATCTGGCTTTTCGCGCCGTGTAACTGCCTTATTCGCAATACTTTTCCTGCTGAGCTTTGATGAGCTCGTCGAGCACGCCGGGATCAAAGTAGTTGATCTTCATCGCGGCCTTGACCTCCTTAAGGGTCTGGGCCGCTGTCTGTTGTGCCTTTTCTGAGCCTTTGCGAAGAATCTCGTAGACTGCAGGGATGTTTTTCTCCAGTTCCTTGCGGCGCTCTCTGATAGGTTCGAGCGTATCGTTCAGCACGGCGGCGAGGAAATTCTTTATCATCATATCGCCAAGTCCGCCCGCGCGGTACTGTGCCTTCACTTCGTCCAGATTATGGAACTCAAAGCTGACTTTCTTTCCCACGAAGCAGGAACCGAATTTCTCGAAATGCTCGTCCCGGCAGAAAGCGTCCAGATAGATGAATACGGTGTTACCTTCCACCTTGCCCGGATCGCTCACCTGAAGATGTCCCGGATCGGTGAACATTCCCTTCACTTTACGGCAGACTTCTTCTGCGCTGTCCGACAGGTAGATGCAGTTCCCCAGTGACTTGCTCATCTTCGCCTTTCCGTCAGTTCCTGGAAGGCGGAGGCAGGCCTGTTCGGTAGGAAGAAGGATCTCCGGCTCCACCAGCACGGGAGCATAGGTAGAGTTGAATTTGCGCACGATCTCGCGGGTCTGCTCGATCATTGGCTCCTGGTCTTCTCCGGCCGGTACGACATTGGCCTTGAAGGCGGTGATGTCAGCGGCCTGGCTGATAGGGTAGCAGAAGAATCCGACAGGTGTGCCGGCTTTGTTGTCGGCGTTTTCGGAGTCGTTGAAGCCGCGCATCTGTATCTCCGCCTTCACGGTGGGGTTACGCTGAAGCCTCTGGACGGTAACCAGGTTATTATAGAAGAAGGTAAGCTCAGTGAGCTCGCTTACCATACTCTGTATGAAGATGACACATTTCGATGGGTCGAGCCCTGCGGACAGGTAGTCGAGAGCCACCTCGAGGATATTCTCGCGAACTTTCTGAGGATTGTCGGCATTGTCGGTGAGAGCCTGTGCATCGGCGATCATAATGAAGATCTGATCGAACTTGCCGCTGTTCTGAAGCTCCACTCTTCGACGGAGTGATCCTACGTAGTGTCCAATATGAAGGCGACCTGTTGGACGGTCGCCTGTCAAGATGATATTTGCCATTTAGTCTTTTACTGCTTTAAGTGCTTCTCTCACAAGTCCTTCTATCTCGTCGCAGAGTTCCACGTTATCTTTGAGAACCTGCTTTACGGCTGCAAGTCCCTGCGCCAGTTTCTCGCCGTTATAGCTGAACCACGAGCCGCTCTTATGGATAATGTCATATTCTACGGCCAGGTCCACGATCTCTCCGATATGGGAGATGCCCTCGCCATAGACGATGTCGAACTCGGCCTTCTTGAAAGGAGGTGCCATCTTGTTCTTGACGACCTTCACTCTGGTCCTGTTACCTGTGGCCTCGTCGCCGTCCTTAAGCTGTGTGGTCCTTCTGACGTCCAGACGCACGGAAGCGTAGAACTTAAGCGCGTTACCGCCGGTGGTAGTCTCAGGGTTACCGAACATCACGCCTATCTTCTCGCGAAGCTGATTGATGAATATGCAGCAGGTATTTGTCTTCGAAATATTTGCGGTGAGCTTGCGGAGTGCCTGGCTCATCAGACGAGCCTGAAGGCCCACTTTGTTATCTCCCATCTCGCCTTCGATCTCGGCCTTCGGGGTAAGCGCAGCCACGGAGTCGATTACGACCACATCGATGGCGCCGCTCCTGATGAGGTTGTCAGCGATCTCGAGCGCCTGCTCGCCGTTGTCCGGCTGAGAGACCAGAAGATTCTCGAGATTTACGCCAAGTGCCTTCGCATAAGTGCGGTCGAACGCGTGCTCTGCATCGATCATCGCAGCTATTCCGCCGGCCTTCTGAGCTTCCGCTATCGCGTGTATGGCCAATGTGGTCTTACCGCTGGATTCCGGTCCGTAGATCTCGATTATCCTTCCGCGCGGATATCCGCCTATGCCAAGTGCGTGGTCCAGAGCGATACTGCCGCTCGGAATGACCTGCACGTCAAGCTCAGGCTGCTCGCCCAGGGTCATAATGGTACCCTTGCCGTAGTCCTTTTCTATTTTGTCGATGGTGGCCTGCAGAGCCTTGAGTTTGGCGGCATTTACCTGCTCGCCGGTTTTGTTTTCTAATTCTTTACCCATAGTTGAATTGTTAAAAAGTTAATGATAGTCCAAGTTGGTTTTCACCAGAGACAAACTTACGCAAATTTGATTATTTTTGCAACCTATGGTTAAAGAAAAATTGTTGGGGAAAAGCCCTGAGGAACTGAAGGAGGCGGTCGCATCGGTAGGGCTTCCCGCCTTCACCGCGAAGCAGATCGCGCAGTGGATGTATGAGAAGAAGGTCAGGGATTTCGATTCCATGACCAACATTTCCAAGGAAGGGCGCGCCAGGCTCTCCGAAAACTATGACCTGGGACTTGTCTCTCCTTCGGAATGCTTCACTTCCGCCGACGGCACCAGAAAATATCTTTTCGACCTGGAAGGCGGCGCCGTGGAGGCCGTGATGATTCCGGACGAGGACCGCAAGACTCTCTGTGTTAGTTCTCAGATAGGCTGCAAGATGTCCTGCAAATTCTGTATGACAGGCCGCCAGGGCTTTCACGGTAATCTTACGGTGGCCGACATCCTCAGCCAGTTTCTGGCTATAGACGAGGCGCAGGGGCTGACTAACACCGTGTTTATGGGCATGGGCGAGCCCTTGGACAACTACGCCGCAGTGAAGAAGGCCATAGACGTGCTCACCGCTCCGTGGGGATTTGCCTGGAGCCCGAAGCGCATCACTCTCAGCACGATAGGCGTGATCCCTGTCTTGAGGCAGTACCTCGATGAATGCAAGTGTCACCTGGCCGTCAGCCTGCACAATCCCTTCTCGGAGGAGCGGTTCACGATGATGCCTATCCAGAAGGCATATGACATAAGGGATGTCGTGGAACTGCTCAAACACTACGATTTCTCCGGACAGCGCAGGGTCAGCTTCGAATACACGATGTTCGGCGGCTGGAATGATGACATCAGGCACGCTCAGGCTTTGGCTCGTCTATTGAAAGGCCTGGAGTGCCGTGTGAACCTCATACGCTTCCACCGCATCCCCGACTTCCCTTACGAATGCAGCTCCCCGCAGGCTATGACCGCATTCAGGGACTATCTTAATGCCAATGGAATCACCTGTACCATAAGGGCTTCGCGCGGAGAGGACATCCTGGCCGCATGCGGACTTCTGGCAGGAAAACATAATCAGCAATGAGCGCTATAGATCCTGTTCTCGACAAACTTCAGGCTCTCTGCGTTCGTAGAGAGTACTGCACTTCGGACATTTATAAGAAGGCATTGGCATTATGTAAAGAGGAGGCGGATCCTGTGCAGAAGGCTTCGGCGCTGGTAGAGTCTCTGGTGAAGGACAAGTTTGTGGATGACCTTCGTTACGCTTGCGCATTTGCCCGAGAGAAGTCGTCTCTAAGTGGTTGGGGACCGCTCAAAATTCGTACGGCGCTTCTTTCCAAGCGCATTGGCCCGGATATTATAAAGGAGGCGCTGGGGGAAGTGGATTCGTCTAAGGCCGAGGATAAGTTAAGAGGTGCTCTTGAGCACAAGTGGAAGACGCTATGCGACGACCCGCAGGGTAAGTACAAACTTATAAGGTTCGCTCTGTCAAGAGGTTACGAGTATGAGGTCATTCGGCCTCTGGTGGAAGAAACAGTTTCAGCTTGATGTTAGTGTAGCCTTCGCGCTCGATCCGTTCTATCTCCTTAAATCCCAGATCTTTATAGGCCTTGCCGTCGGTAAGGGAGGCGTCCACGTATGTCATTACGTCCCCGGGGTGGTGCTCCTCGCAGAAGTGCTTGAGGACTTTGCTCATTCCGCCCATCACGCGAAGCCCTTGAAGGGAAGCGTACCTGATCCATTCGTAGCTGGTGTGTCCGTCGCGAAATCTGCGTGCATTCGAAAAACTGCCTACTGCCACCAGCGTACCTTCCGGGGTGTCCGATTCGGCGGCACCGGTCTTTCTTCGGGTGAAAAGCCCGTAGTGATAGCGCGCCGCGCAGGCTCCCAGATAGTGGTTCTGCGCTAAAAAATCGGCGGCCCTTTGTCTATCGAGCCGCCTTATGATGCAGTTTCTGGCGAATACGCAGTCTGAAGGACCCATCAGGCGATCTGTGGTCTGTGGTTGTTAGGCCTTTCCTCTTCGGCAGGGCGAAGGTCTACCATCTTTCCTTCTTCAAGCTTGGCATTCGTCTGTCTGTGGCGATAGATGTCCACTGCCTCGTATATGGCTGAGCGCATAGAAGAAGCGTCTGAGAGGTCTCTACCTGCCAATTCGTATGCGGTGCCGTGGTCAGGAGACGTGCGCACGACTGGAAGTCCTGCAGTGTAGTTCACGCCGTCCGCAAAAGCGATGGTCTTGAACGGAGACAGTCCCTGGTCGTGGTACATTGCCAGCGTGGCGTCGAACTTCTGATATGTTCCGAGTCCGAAATACCCGTCAGGCGAGAATGGTCCGAAGACCTTGATGCCTTGCTCCACAGCTTTCTTGAGGGCAGGGATGATGATGTCCTGCTCTTCGCTTCCCAGAAGGCCGCCGTCTCCGCTGTGAGGATTAAGGCTAAGCACGCCTATGGTAGGATTAGAGATGGAGAAATCCTTGATAAGGGATTCCTTCATAAGGGTGAGCTTGCTGATGATTCTCTCTTCCGTGATGGCTGAAGGTACGTCTTTAAGCGGAATGTGTCCTGTCACTACACCCAGCTTGATGCGGTTGCTGACCATAAGCATAGTTACATCCTTCACGCCGAACGCGTTTTGAAGATATTCGGTGTGGCCCGGGAACTTGAATCCCTGACCCGACATGGATTTCTTATTGATAGGGCCTGTCACCAGTACGTCTATCTTTCCGGCCTTGATGTCCCGTGTGGCTTTCTCCAGACAGGTGATGGCGTCCTGTGCCGCTACTGCCGTGGCTGTGCCCGGCTCTGCATAGGCGCTATCCTCCAGACATTCCAGGATGTTGATTTTCCTGGGCTGTATCTCGGAGGGGTCCTTTATGGAATTCACCTCGAGGCGCTCTATCTCCGGAATGGTCTTGCAATAGAAATTGAAAAGCTTGGACGACCCGTACACGACGGGAGTCAGCTGGTCGAGGATGCGCTCGTCGCTGAGCGCCTTGATGATCACTTCGTATCCGATACCGTTCGAATCTCCCTGGGTGATACCTACTATTATCTTATTGTTCTGTGGCATATTTATAATAATGTTTGTTCTTCTGATTCGGCCAATGCGTCCAGATAGCCCTGATCGGTGTGCAGAGGGCCGTTCCTGTAGGCGCTTACCGCCAATTCGTCGCACCTCTCGTTCTCCGGATGCCCTGCGTGCCCTTTAAGCCAATGAAAAGAGACCCTGTGGGCTCTGTACAACGGAAGGAATGCCTGCCAGAGATCGGGGTTCTTGACCTTCTTCCAATTTTTCCGTTCCCATCCTAAAAGCCACCTTTCGTTAATGGCTTTCACCACATAGGACGAATCGGAATAGACTTCCACGACAGCGTTCTGCCATTTGATGGCCTCCAGCCCTTTTATGACTGCCAACAGTTCCATCCTGTTGTTCGTGGTAAGCTCGAAGCCTTCGCTCATCTCTTTCTCCAGTCCGGCGCATTTGAGCACGACCCCGTACCCGCCCGGACCAGGGTTGCCGCTGGCAGCTCCGTCCGTATAAAGATATATGACCGGTTTTTCTTCCACTTTCGTGCAAATTTAATTATTTTTGCGCAATTCATTATATGAACTTTTGAAAAGGTGGAGGCCCGTGGCCATCATGAACGGGGGGACCGCCGCGAAGCGGTGGTGGGATGGAGCGAAGCGAAAGGTCTACGGAGAAGAGCGGCCGGCGAACAAAAAAGTAATACAGTAGTTATATGAACATATTGGTAACAGGTGCAAACGGACAGCTGGGAAAGTCCCTCAGGGACGCCAGCCTGTATAGTGGAGACCATTTCGTCTTCACTGACATTACTGAATCCACCGAGGACGAGACCCTGAACCTGGATATTACCAATCCTGAAGCCTTGCGCATAGTCTGCGAAAGCGAGAGGATAGACCTTATCATAAATTGCGCGGCATATACCGATGTGGAGAAGGCGGAAGATGACATCTATATGGCGGACCTTATCAATCACGTCGCACCGTCGTATCTGGCAGAGACTGCGAAAGCTCTGGACATCACTTTGATACACATATCTACAGACTATGTCTTTTCCGGAATGAATCATTCTTATCCCTACATCGAGAAAGACATCCCGGCCCCGACAAACGTCTATGGAACTACGAAATTGGCAGGGGAGGATGCCATTATGAAATCCGGTTGCCGGTACATTATCATACGCACGTCCTGGATGTATTCTCCTTATGGCAAGAACTTTTTAAAGACGATGCTCGGCACCTTTTCCAAGAGAGACGAAGTGAAAGTGGTGTTCGACTCGGCCGGTACCCCGACTTATGCCGGAGATCTGGCCGGAGCCATAATGCATATAATTGAAAATAAGTCACTTCTGGATAAAGTCGGGCTGTATCATTACTCCGACGAAGGGGTGGCCTCCTGGTACGATTTCGCTCAGGCCATATGTTCTCTGAGCGCTTCTTCCTGCAAGGTCCTGCCTATCCGTGAAAACGAATATCCCACCAAGGCCAGACGTCCGATGTATTCGGTCCTGGACAAGTCATTGTTTAAGAAAACGTTCGGCGTAGAGATTCCGCATTGGACAGAGTCTCTGAAAACCTGTCTTGATCAATTGTAAATCTATGAAATTAATAAAACTATTCCTGCTCACCGTGCTGTTGATAGCCTTTTCTATTAAAAGCTATGCCAGAGTGCACGAGTACAGATATGTCGAGACTTACTGCCAATACACTCCCGTTCTGTTCGTCCTTTGTTCGGATCTTTTCGATATAGAGAGTAAGCACGAGTTCGTTCCGCGCGTCATTAATCTGGGTACCACGGTGCTTTGTCAGACGGCTCTTACCTATCCGCTCAAATGGTGCATCAAGGAGGAGCGGCCCGACGGAACTGGCTATAATTCATTTCCTTCCGGACATACCGCCGCTACATTTGCTTCGGCGGAGATGATACGTATGGAATACGGCTGGGGCTGGGGTGCGGTCTTTTATGCCAATGCCGTATTTACGGGCGCGATGAGGGTCGTTCACAAGAGGCACTGGTGGTGGGACACCGCCGCCGGCGCGGTGATAGGAATCGGCAGCGCGCATCTGGGAAAATTGGTATCGGACAGGATAAATCTGGCGCTGTTCCCGGATTCCTTTACGCTCACTTACAATTTTTAGTGGCAGGGGGGTATATTTATTCAAAAAAATAGTACTTTTGCACCGCAATTGAAGTTGAACCAAAACTTTTTTTATGGTACTGAGAAATGAACAAATCACTCGTTACCGCAGCAATGTTGCTGCTCTGCTTCCTTGCGCACTCGCAAGAGGCTGACGAGCCCGGTGGTGCTGCCGAGCTGAACGTAATTGCCAGGGCTGAATATCTGTATTCGGACCCGCTTGGCAACACATCCCTTTACACTCTTCTGGAAGGCTCTCTTTCGGAACATTTCTCTTACAGCGTATCCAACCATTGGTTGAGTTCCACTCCCGGATCGCTTTACACGAACACATTCCGCTCCGATGACGTCAACTGGCTCGACTGGGCCTATCTGACGTATTCGGATGGCGCTTTTGACGTGAATCTGGGTAAGATGCCTCTTCTCTGGGGAACCTACGAGTTCGACGAATATGACTATGACATCCATCTTCCGTTTGCATCTTCGGTGTGGAACTGCATGAACTCTTACCAGTGGGGCTTTTCGCTCACATACAATTTCTCCGAATGGGCAAGGCTGGAGGCCGGCGTGTCCACGTCGCCTTATGGTGAGCATTTCTTCACGAGCGGGCTGTATTCGGTCGGCGCGCGTGCGGTGGCCGAGGGTGATTTCCTGTCTTCCCGCATAGCATATTACGGATTCCAGACAGGCGACGGACTTCAGGGTGCGCTCAGTGCCGGCATTCAGTCCCATATTCTGGATAATCTTTCGCTAACGTTCGATGTGCAGACCGTGGTGGGAAGCGATGAATATGTCCTGGTGGCAGGTCAGACGGCGTCTATGGCCGTGGATTATAGTCCGAGCGACGAGATTGGCCTGCGTCTGTACACCGGTTTCGAGAGAAATCAGGAACTGGAGATGAATACGGATACGGTCGGCGGGCTCCTGGCCTGGTCACCGTTTGAAAATCTCAGGATTCACGCTCTGTGCGCATACAAATGGGGAAATGAGGAGATTTCTCCCGCTTTACAGTTCAGTGTAGGTTTAACTTGTTCTTTCGGTAAGAAATGGTAGAAGAGAAGGATGTTATCATCAGTCTCGAGCATATTTCGCACTGGTTCGGTGAAAAACAGGTGCTCGACGACATCAATCTTTACATTAAAAGAGGCGAATTCATTACTTTTCTGGGTCCTTCGGGATGTGGCAAGACCACGCTCCTGAGGCTCATCGCGGGATTCCTTACTCCGTCCGAGGGCGTGATAACTCTCGAAGGAAAGGATATTTCCGAACTTCCGCCGCACAAGCGTCCGCTCAATACGGTGTTCCAGCGTTACGCGCTGTTCCCGCATCTGGACGTGTACGACAACGTGGCGTTCGGCCTCAAACTTCAGAAACTTCCTGTCGAGGAGATAGACAAGAGGGTGGAGAAGGTGCTTAAGCTCGTGTCTATGACCGACTACGAGGACAGGAACGTGGACTCCCTGTCAGGAGGCCAGCAGCAGCGCATCGCCATCGCCCGCGCCATAGTCAACCAGCCTAAGGTGCTTCTTCTGGACGAACCGCTCAGCGCGCTTGACCTTAAGATGCGCAAGGATATGCAGATAGAGCTTAAGGAGATGCATCGCCAGCTGGGCATCACCTTCATCTATGTGACTCACGATCAGGAGGAGGCCCTCACTCTGTCGGACACCATCGTGGTGTTCAATGACGGCCGTATTCAGCAGATAGGCACTCCTACGGATATCTACAACGAGCCGAAGAATGCGTTCGTGGCCGACTTCATAGGGGATTCGAACATACTGGACGGGGTTATGCCCTGTGACAGGAAGGTGCGTTTCGCCGGGCACGAGTTCGAGTGTGTGGACACCGGATTCGCTCCGAACGAAAAAGTGGATGTGGTAGTTCGTCCTGAGGATATCTACATTATGCACAACACCGAGGCCGCGCAGTTCACCGCTACGGTTAAGTCCTGCATATTCAAGGGCGTGCATTACGAGATGTATGTGGACACGGACCTGGGATACGAGCTTATGATCCAGGACTATAACGCTTTCGAAGTGGGAAGCAGGGTGGGTCTTATAATAAAGCCTAACGACATACAGGTGATGCACAAGGAACTCTGCAACGAGTTCGAGGGCGAGATGACTTCTCCTACTTCGGTTCTTTTCCTGGACGACGAGTACGAATGTCTGGACTGCGGTCTGGAGAAAGGCGACAAGGTGCGCGTGCAGGTGGCTTTCGACAAGGTGGACCTGATGGACAACGAAGAGGATGCCATAGTGTCCGCCCATATCCGCAATATTCTCTACAAGGGTGACCACTATCATCTGGAGATCAAGACTTCGGAAGGCTACAGGCTTTACGTGGACACGCAGGACGTGTGGGACAAGAACGACCTGGTGGGCATCAACATACTTCCCGAGGACATAAAAATCACGAAGATAGATGGTTAAGAGATCGACCTGGGCGGCTCCGTACTTTATCTTCCTGGTACTGTTCGTGGTGCTGCCGCTGCTGCTGATAGCGTTCTACGCGCTGACGGATGCCAGGGGTGCCTTCACTCTGTCGAACATCACCGCCTTCTTCACCGAGGGCAAGATCGTGAACTCTTTCCTGGTGTCGCTCGAAGTGGCCCTGGAGAACACGATAATCTGCATCCTGGTGGGGTATCCCGCAGCTTATATATTGGCAGACAAGAAGTTGAACAGATCAGCGTTCACGGTGGTGCTGTTCATCCTTCCGATGTGGATCAACGCACTGATGAGGACTCTCGCCACTGCGGAGATCTTCAACTCTCTGGGCATCGGCCTGGGCAAGGGCACGCTGCTGTTCGGATTGGCCTACGACTACCTGCCGTTTATGATATACCCCATCTACAACACTCTGCGTAAGCTGGACAAGAGCTATATCGAGGCGGCCGAGGATCTGGGTGCGAACCCGTCGAAGGTGTTCTGGAAGGTCACCCTGCCGCTTTCTTTCCCCGGCGTGCTGAGCGGGGTGATGATGGTGTTTATGCCTACGGTATCGACTTTCGCCATCTCGGAGATATTGACCAACAACAGGATACAGCTTTTCGGCTCCATCATTCAGGAGCAGTTCAACAACCTGATGTGGAACCAGGGCGCCGCTCTGTCCTTCGTGATGCTCATAATTATAGGTTTGACGACTTTGCTGCAGAAAGATGAAAATTAAACGGATATTGGCTCAAACATATTTGTGGCTGGTTCTGCTGATGCTCTACCTGCCCATCATCTTCATCGCGGTGTTCTCCTTTACCGAGGCCAAGTCGCTGGGCAACTGGACCGGATTCACCTTCCAGCTTTACGAGAACCTTTTCACCGGGGCCAATTCGAGCTCGGTGGCGCTGCTTAATGCCTTGAAGAATACGCTCCTGGTGGCCCTGATGGCTTCGGCGGTCTCCACCATACTGGGAACTCTAGCCGCGATAGGCATTTACAATATGCGCGGACGTATGAAGAAGACGATGACCTTCCTGAACAACGTTCCTATGCTTAACCCTGACATCATCACCGGCGTGTCGCTGTTCCTGCTGTTCGTGTTCCTGCACGTCAGCAAGGGCTATGTCACGGTGGTGCTCGCCCACATAACGTTCTGCACGCCTTACGTGGTGCTTAACGTCCTTCCGCGTCTGTCCCAGCTCAACCCGAACATTTACGAGGCGGCTCTGGACCTGGGAGCGACCCCTTCGCAGGCTCTGCGCAAGGTCCTCATCCCTCAGCTCAAGTCCGGGATGGTGGGCGGATTCATCCTGGCCTTCACGATGAGTCTGGACGATTTTGCGGTAACTTACTTTACGGCAGGCTCTTCCGGATTGGAGACCCTGTCCACCTACATCTATGCGGACGCCAGAAAGAGCGGTCTTACACCGGAACTCAAGCCTATGATGACCATCATTTTCCTGGCAGTGCTGCTGGTATTGTTCTTCGTAAACATCAGAACCTTTAAAAAACAGAAACAGAATTAGACGATGAAAAGAATCCTTAAATCTCTGGCGCTTGCTTTCTGCGCCCTGACTTCATTGACCCTGTCCGCTCAGGACAGAAGCCACGTCCTCAAGGTGTACAACTGGTCCGACTATATCGCCGAGGGCGTTATCGAAGAGTTCCAGGATTGGTATTACGAACAGACAGGGGAGAAGGTGGAGGTTATCTATATGACCTTCGACGTGAACGAGGCCATGCTTTCGAAGATCGAAAAGGGCCACGAGGACTACGACGTGGTGTGCCCGTCAGACTATATAATCGAGAGAATGCTAAACCAGGACCTTCTGCTGCCCCTCGACTTCGCCTCGCTCGGCTCGACCCCTAACTACATCGCGCTCAACAGGTCTCCGTTCATCGAACAGATGTTCCGCTCGATCAACCCTGACATAGATGCCAATCTCTACTCCGTAGCATATATGTGGGGAACTACAGGCATCATCTATAATACGGAATATGTGACCCGCGAGGAGGCTTCCACCTGGGACATTATACGCAATCCTAAATTTGCAGGGAAGATCCTTATCAAGGATGCGCCTCGCGATGTCTATGCACCCGTTCTTATCTATCTTAAGCAGAAGGAATTGGCTTCTGGCGAAGTGACCCTCGCATCCCTTATGCACGACTCTTCTGATGAGAGCCTGGCCCTGGTGCAGGACTATCTTCTGCAGTGCAAGCCGGGCGTCTGCGGCTGGGAGGCCGATCTGGGCAAGGAGCAGCTCACGAAGAACCGCGCCTACGTGTCGCTCAACTGGAGCGGCGATGCCGTATGGGCCATCGAAGAGGCAGAATCGGTGGGCGTCAGTCTGGACTATGCGGTGCCTGAAGAAGGTTCCACCGTCTGGTTCGACGGCTGGGTGATCCCAAAATATGCGAAGAACGTAAAGGCTGCCACATATTTCATCGACTTTATGTGCCGTCCGGACATCGCCATACGCAATATGGAAGAGACCGGCTACGTGGCTTCGAACGGTGCCATCGAAGTGCTTGAATCCCAGATAGATGAATCCTGCGAACCCATAGATCTTTCTTACTTTTTCGGCGATCAGGCCAAGTCCGTCAGAGTGAATCCTATCCTTTATCCGGACCGCTCGGTGATAGAGAACTGCGCCCTCGAGCACGACTGGGGCGATGATACGGAAAAACTGCTCTCGATGTGGCAGAACGTGAAGGGAAGCCAGACCAGCACTTCAACCTTCGTCATTATAGGAATCGTGATCGTGGCAGCGGCCGCTTATTTCGTGCTGAATGCCAATTCTAAGAAACGTCGCAAGTCTTCGAGACGCACTCGCCGTCGTTAGGAAGCGATCTCTGAAAGTTCCAGCCAGCGAAGCTCTTTAAGGTCAAGTTCGCCTTTTAGGGCTTCGTAGCTTTTTGATATCTCCTGAAGCCTTTCGAAATTGGCCTGACCGGAACTCATCTCCTGCTCCAGGGCCTTCAGCTGGGCTTCCATCTGCGGCATCTCGGCTTCGAGCTGCTCCAGTTCGCGCTTTTCCTTGAACGAGAGTTTGCGCGGCTTGTCTTCGCTGCGCGGTTTGGGCTCCGAAGGTGCTGCATTGGCCCGTGTCTGGGCAGTGGAGAGGGCCTTCTGCTCGGCCTGCCAGTCTTTAAGGAAGGTGCGGTATTCGGTGTAGTTGCCTATGAAGTCCTTCACGGTGCCGCCTCCGCAGAAGACCAGCAGATGATCTACGAGTCTGTCCAGAAAATGCCTGTCGTGCGAGACTATGACCAGGGTTCCCTTGAATTCCAGTAGATATTCTTCCAGAATGTTCAGGGTCACGATGTCCAGGTCGTTGGTCGGCTCGTCCAGAATCAGCATATTCGGATTCTGCATAAGTATGGTCAGAAGGTAGAGCCTTCTTCTTTCGCCTCCGGAAAGTGAACTTACCCGGTTCGTCAGCATATCGTGCGGAAAGAGGAACCGGTTAAGCAGGTGCAGGTCGGGGACGGTCTCCATCACGGTATCGTCTTCGTTGAAGGTCATTCCCTGCTGGCGGTAGTAGCCTATCTTTAGCGATTCTCCGCGCTCGATTACTCCGTCCATCACTCCGCCGGCGTGGTCATCGCCTACCAGCAGGCCCAGAAAGGTGCTTTTGCCTGCGCCATTGGCCCCGACTATTCCGACACGTTCGTAGCGTTGGAAGTTATATGTGAAGTCGTTAAGGTAGCAGACGTCGTCATAGTGGAAGGATACGTGCTTGCAGTCTATGATCTTGCTGCCCAGGCGGCTGCCGCGGCCCATCTCGTCCAGGTTGATCTGTCTCTGGACATAGACCTGTTCGCTACGGTCCTTCAGCTCCCAGAAGGCCTGCTTGCGGTACTTGGCCTTGCCGCTGCGGGCACATGGCGTGGCGTGCATCCATTCGAGCTCGCGGCGAAGGACGTTGCGGATTCTGTCGGTCTCGGCGTTATAATTCTTTATGCGCTCGTCGCGCTTTTCCAGATAGTTCTCGTAGTCTCCCTTGTAAATGTATATGGCGCCGTGGTCCAGTTCCATCACGGTGTTACATACGCGGTCCAGAAAATATCTGTCGTGCGTTACCATAAAAAGCGTACAGCGGGAGCGCTTCAGATAGGATTCCAGGTATTCTATGGCGTCTAGATCCAGGTGGTTCGTGGGCTCGTCCATAATCAGAAAGTCCGCGTCGCGAGCGAGGAGCTGTGTCAGGGCGACCCTTTTGACTTCCCCTCCGGACAGCTCGGACATCTTCTGGCTGGGCTTGAGGCCGAATTCGTCAAGGATCTTGTTAGCCCTCAGCTCGAAGTCAAAGTCCTGTCCTTCGATTATCTGGTCGTAGATGGTGTTCGAAGGAACGTAGTCGAAGTCCTGCTTGAGAAAGGCGATGCGCACTTCCTTAAGAAAGCGTATGCTGCCGCCCGAGTCGGACTTGTCCTCCCCGGCGAGTATGCGCATAAGGGATGTCTTGCCCGTGCCGTTGGGGGCGATGAGCGCTATCTTGTCGCCTTCGTTGATATTGAAGGCTATGTTCTCGAAAAGGACCTTGGGCCCGTACGATTTGGAGATGTTCTCTATCTGAAGAAATGAAGGCATAATCTAATCGTCTGCGAAATTAGCATTTTTTATCGTAAATTTGCCCCTATGAGAAAACCTACCTGTTTATTGATCGCGTCGCTGCTGGCTGTGTGCCCGGTGGCTTCTATGGCGCAGGATAAGGTGAGCGGCTGGAATTTCGGTCCGCTGCCTTGTGTCTCCTATAGCTCCGATCTAGGATTCCAGTACGGCCTTTGCGCCGATGTCTTCTATTATGGCGACGGGTCAATGTTCCCGGAATACGAACATCGATTCTATGTGGAGGCCTCACGTTACACGAAAGGACAGACCCTTCTGCACGCCCAGTATGACAGCAAACATCTGATTCCCGGCGTCAGAGTGACCGGAGCGGTGAGCTATCAGTACGATCCTTTGTATTATTTCTATGGCTTTAACGGAGCAGAGACTTATGATCCTGCTCTCGATCTTAATAAGGATACACAGACAGCCAGATACAATTACCAGCGCGGAATGCTTCGAGTTCTGCTTGATTTCCAGGGACAGATCGCTGCCAATCTGAACTGGGTGGCCGGCGCGTCGTTCTGGAATATATCCAACAAGGATTTCTCGTCCGATAAATATCTGCCAGCCACTTCGTTGTATAACCAGTACGTCGCTACCGGGAAGATCTCCGCTGCCCAGGCAGGGGGCGGATCTCATCTCGAGGCCAAGGCCGGACTGGTCTATGACAGCCGCGATATGGAGGCGGCCCCGTCGCGCGGCATCTGGGCCGAGGCTTATGTGAACGGTTCCCCGAAGCTGTTCGGCGCAGAGAGCGGATACCTCAAGCTCGTGGCCCACTTCCGCCAGTACCTGTCGCTTGGCACGGACCGTTTCGTGTTCGCATATCATCTTGGCTATCAGGACACTGTGGCAGGGGAGACCCCGTTCTATATGCTCCCGGTCATCTATACTCTGTATCTTCGTCAGACCGGGTCCGAAGGCCTTGGCGGTCTTAACTCCGTCCGTGGACTGATTCAGAACCGCCTTACCGGAGAAGGCTATCTGTGGGGTAATTTCGAGCTTCGTGCGCGCATCGTGAACTTTAATTTCATAGGCCAATCCTGGTATCTCGCGGTGAATCCTTTCCTGGATGCAGGTTATATATCCAGACCTTACAGGGAGGATGTGTTCGGCGTGGGTGACAGATATGCCGTATCTGCCGGCGCCGGCCTGAAACTTGCGATGAACCAGAATTTCATAATAAGCGTGGAAGCGGCGCAGGTTTTGAAGCATAAGGAATATCCTATGGGACTTAACATAGCGCTGAACTATATTTTTTAACAGGGACTTTGTCCCCGCAGGTCATCGGCCTGCAAAGTCGGTAGTGTATGAACAAGGTTGAAGATGCAATTCAGGAGTATGCAGACTGGTGCTCCGCCCTCGGGGTGGACTCCATGGACATACTCCGCAAGGTTATGGAACTTCACAAGACGGTTCCCCTTATCAATATCTGTGAGGCCCGGCAGGAGAGGAAATATGCCGAGATAGCCAACCAGATCCTCTGGAAGAAGGATGAATGCCGGATAGTTATGATCTCCGGCCCTTCGTCCAGCGGCAAGACTTCCTCTTCTTTAAGAATCGCCCAGCAGTGCAGGGTGGTAGGGCTCGTCCCGAAGGTTATAGAACTGGACAACTATTTCGTGAACCGCGACAGGAATCCTCGCACACCGGACGGCGGGTATGACTTCGAGGCTCTGGAAGCCCTTGACATAGAATTCCTTGGCATTCAGCTTAATGCGCTTCTTCGCGGGGAGGAGATAGAGCTTCCGCATTTCGACTTCGTGTCGGGGACGCGAAAGTTCGAGGGCAGGAAGATGCGTCTGAACGACGGTGACATCCTGTTTATGGAGGGCATCCACGCACTTAATCCTGCGATGACCCCGACCATAGATTCGTCGAAATTTTTCAAGATATACGTATCTGCGCTTTCGGCCCTGCCGGGAGAAAACAACCAGAACTCCTCGTCGGACAAGAGACTTTTGCGAAGGATAGTCAGAGACAACCGCAACCGCGGCAAATCTCCGGAGGACACCATCCTGATGTGGCCGTCGGTTCGCGCCGGGGAGGTCAGGAACATCATCCCGTATCAGGACAACGCCGACATAGTATTCAACTCGTCAATGCTTTATGATCTTCCGCTGCTCAAATTCTACGCGCAGCCTCTTCTGGAGGCGATCCCTTCGGATTCTCCGGCCCGCGCGACGGCGGATCATCTGACGCAGTATATGGGCCAGATCGACGCGATTACCCCGGAAGACATCGCGGCCATACCGCCGACTTCCATAATGCGTGAATTCATCGGAGGACAGATGCTGTTCTAGTGCCAATTTGTCACCTTCGGGGGCATTGGCAGAACATTTGAAGATTCTTCTGTCAAATGAGCAAGAATTGTTATGATAAAAGATAAAGAAACTAAAAAAACAGCCGAACAGGCCGCCGAGGCTGGAAAGACGGCTGTGGAAACAGATAAGAAGGAAGCGCAGAAAGAGGCCAGAAAAGAGAAGAAGGCCGACGAGAAGCAGGCACAGATAGATGCTCTTAATGACAAATTGTCCAGGGAGCACGATGATTACCTGCGTCTTATGGCGGAATTCCAGACTTTCCGCACCCGCAGCGCGGAGGAAAGGCTTGCACTCCTGTCCAATGCGTCCGCAGATGTGATCAAGGGACTTCTTCCTGTACTGGACGATTGCCAGAGGGCTCTGGATATGCTCGAGAAGGAGACCGATTCAGTAGCCAAGGAGGGTACGCTCCTCATCTACAACAAGCTGATGGATTACCTGAAGGGTAAGGGACTGGAGCCTATCGAGGCGAAGGGGAAGGAGTTCGATACGGATTTTCACGATGCCGTGACCAAATTCCCTGCACCTGCTCCAGACCTTAAGGGTAAGGTCATAGATGTCATACAGACGGGCTATCTTCTTAATGGAAAGGTACTTCGTTACGCTAAAGTCGTGGTGGGAGAATAATTTATGGCAGAGAAAAGAGATTACTATGAGGTGCTCGGGCTTCAGAAGGGTGCTTCAGAAGACGATATAAAGCAGGCTTACAGAAAGGCTGCTCTCAAATGGCACCCGGACCGCTGGGTAAGCGGCACCGATGCCGAGAAGAAGACCGCGGAAGAGAAATTCAAGGAGGCTTCCGAAGCCTATTCCGTGCTCAGCGACAAGGATAAGAAGGCCAAGTACGACCAGTTCGGTTTTGCCGGAGTGGACGGCGGAGCTTCTCAGGACTGGAGTCAGGGTTTCGGTAACCTTAACGACATCCTCAACAACCTGTTCGGTGGGGCATTTGGCGGCGGGTTCGGCGGATTCAGCGGATTCAGCGGATTCGGCGGCGGTCAGAGTGAAAAACGCACTCTTCGTGGCCGCGACATCCGTACCCGCGTGTATCTGACCCTCGAGGAGATCGCTTCAGGATGTACGAAGGAGGTTACTCTCGAAAGGATGCGTCCCTGCCCGGACTGCGGCGGTCGCGGTACGGTGAATCCGTCAGATGTAAAGACCTGTCCTACCTGCAAGGGCAGCGGTCAGGTTCAGAGGGTAAGCAATTCGTTCTTCGGCAGGAGCATTTCCTACAGCACCTGTCCTAACTGTAACGGTACCGGCAAGATAGTAACGAATCCGTGCCGCAAATGTTCGGGCTCCGGACTTGTGCGTATTAAGGAGACCGTTAGTGTCCGCATCCCTGCGGGTGTGGAGTCCGGTATGCAGCTTACCGTTCACGGGGAGGGCCACAGCGCTCCGCAAGGCGGCGTCAACGGCGATCTTCTCGTGGTGATAGAGCAGACCGAACACGCCAAGCTCAAGAGGGAAGGGAACAACCTCTTCTATACCAGGGTGATATCCGTGGCGGATGCCGTTCTGGGATGCGAGGTGAACGTGCCTACGCTCGAAGGCGACTACAAGCTTAAGTTGGCCCCGGGAACCCAGAGCGGATATGTGGAGAAACTTCGCGGCAAGGGTATGCCGTCCGTTAACAGCTACGGCAAGGGCGACCTGTATGTGAAGATCCTCGTGTGGATACCTCACAAACTGTCTAAAGAATATAAACAGCTGTTCGAGTCGCTGAAGGCCAGCGGGGAGTCAGATCCCGCTCCGACCAAGGATGACAAGGCGATATTTGAAAAAGAGGCCAAGTTTTTTTGAAAATAATTTTGCGGATTAAACAAAACTTTATATCTTTGCAATCCCAATTGGCAGCCTCTTGGAGAACGGTTCACCAATGCTGCGCTAAAGATTGAATTTTTATTATGGACGCTATCAAGATTGTAGAGCAGGCTTTCGCACAGAACAAGGCCGCACAGTACCCTAAGTTCAAGGCAGGTGACACCATCATCGTTACCTACAAGGTAAAGGAAGGTGATAAAGAGCGCCTTCAGAAGTTCAGAGGAGTTGTCCTCCAGATTTCGGGAGCTTCACCTTTTACCAGGACTTTCACAGTCCGCAAAGTTGCCAGCGGTGTGGGTGTCGAGAGGATTTTCCCTTACGAGTCACCGTTCATCGAGAGCATAGAGGTCGTTAAGGTCGGTAAAGTTCGCCGTGCACGTATTTTCTATCTTCGTGATCTTGCCGGTAAGAAGGCACGCATCCGCGAGAAGAAAGTCGTAGTAAAGACTGAAGAGTAAAATATCCGGAGTTCGCTCCGGAACATCTGGCGCCTTAGCTCAGCTGAATAGAGCATTTGACTACGGATCAAAAGGTCATAGGTTTGAATCCTATAGGCGTCACGAAAAAAGAGAGACTTGTGAAAGCCTCTCTTTTTCGTGTGTGGGAGAATGAATTACTTCTCCTTCAGAAGTTCCTCGCTGCGGGTGATGAACTCGGAGAGTTCCTTGCCCTTCAGAAGACCCTTGGAGAGAAGCGCCAGATCCACCACCTGATGCAGCAGGTCGGCCGTATTCTCGCGGTCAGCCCAGATCTTGCCGATGACAGGATTCTCCATATTCACCTTCAGTGTGTACATCTCGGGCATACTGCCGTAGAAGTTCATTCCGCCGCCGATGGATGACATCTCGCGGTAACGGCGCATAAACTCGTTCTGCGTGATGAGCACAGGCTCTGCGGCCTCGCCCAGATTGGCAGGCTCCACATCGTACTCGGCTCCGCCCGGAAGAACGGTCTTGAACAGCTCGCTGAGCGCTTTCTTGTCGTCGTCGCTCATTTCAGGCTTCACCTCGTCCTGTTTAGGAATAAGATTGGCCGCGCTGTCGGAATCCACGCGCGCGAACCTGCAGTCCTTGATCTTCTGCTCAAGCAGTCCCACGAAATGCGAATCCAGTTCGCAGTCCATCAGCAGCACGCTGTACCCCAGGTCCCTGACGGCCTTCACTGAAGAATACTGAGCGTTCAGGTCGGTAGAGTAAAGGAACACGAGTTTGCCGTCCTTGTCCTTCTGGTTCTCTTCGATGGACTTGCGGTAATCCTCTATGCTGTAGTATTTTCCTTCGGAGTCCTTAAGCAGGGCGAAATCCATCGCCCTCTCGCAGAACTTCTCGTCGGAGAGCATACCGTATTCGATGAAAAGCTTGATGTTGTCCCATTTCTGCTCGTAGGTCTCCCTCTGTTCCTTGAAGATCTCCTCCAGACGGTCAGACACCTTCTTCGTGATGTAGGTGCTTATCTTCTTGACATTGGCATCGGACTGAAGGTAAGAACGGCTCACGTTCAGCGGAATGTCCGGCGAATCGATAACGCCGTGCAGAAGCGTCAGGAAGTCAGGCACGATGTTGTCCACGTGATCTGTGACGAACATCTGGTTGCAGTAGAGCTGAATCTTGTTCTTGTCTATCGCCATCCTCTCCTTGATCTTCGGGAAGTACAGCACGCCCGTGAGGGTGAACGGATAGTCCACATTCAGGTGAATGTAGAACATCGGGTCCTCCTCCATAGGGTAGAGGGCGTGGTAGAAGTTGATGTAGTCCTCCTCCTTCAGCTCTGAAGGCGCCTTGGTCCAGATAGGCTCCACTGAATTTACGACCTTGCCGTCGAACTCGACAGGGAAAGGCATAAATTTGCAGTATTTGTTAAGAAGCGAACTGATCTTCTCCTTGTGGGCAAATTCGTCGGAATCGCCGTCAAGATAGAGGGTTATGACGGTGCCCCTGTCCTCTTTTGAACATTCGCTCATCTCGAACTCCGGAGACCCGTCGCAGGTCCAGAACACGCCCTTCGCGCCTTCCTTCCAGCTCAGTGACTCGATGGTAACCTTGCTGCTGACCATAAACGCAGAATAGAAGCCAAGTCCGAAATGGCCGATGATGCCGCTCGCCTGGTCCTTGTACTTCTCCAGGAACTCGCCCGCAGAAGAGAAGGCTATCTGGTTGATGTACTTTTCAACTTCCTCGTCGGTCATACCGATACCCCGGTCGATGATCTTCAGGGTCTTGGCATTCTCGTCGAGTTCAATCTTGACTTTCAGCTCGCCAAGTTCGCCCTTGAATTCGCCTGTGGAGGCGAGGGTCTGCATCTTTTTGGTGGCGTCGATGGCATTGGCAACGATCTCACGAAGGAATATCTCGTGATCGCTGTAAAGAAACTGTTTGATGACCGGAAAAATGTTCTCGGTCGTTACTCCTATGGATCCTTTCATGATATTGTGTACCTATAAAAAAATTGCGTTTTCTACGTAAGAGAAAACGCAATTTCCATTCCATTGACAAATTGTCATATTACTTGTAGAGGAATCTCTTGATGCTCATCTTAGGAGTCTTGGCGAACGGCTCGAGCACCACTTCCACCTTCGTGAGCCTGCTGTATGCAGGAAGGCTCCTGTTCACGTTCAGCACGATATTCTGCGGAACGTCAGAGATGGCCTCGTCGTCCAGTCCGGCCTTCTTCATTCCGTCCTGATCGAGATAAACCAGTGCCACGAGCTTCGAGCCTCTGTCCACCACCACTGATTCGGTGACATAAGGCTGCGAATTCACCAGAGCCTCCAGCTCCTCAGGGTAGATGTTCTGTCCGTTAGGTCCCAGAATCATATTCTTCGACCTGCCCCTGATGTAGATGTTCCCGGCCTTGTCTATGGTTCCGAGATCACCAGTGCGCAGATACCCGTCTTCGGTGAACGCGGCTGCGGTAGCCTCCTCGTTCTTGTAGTATCCCAGACAGATGTTGTCGCCCTTGGCCTGTATCTCGCCGGCGATCTTGTGCCCGTCCTCGGAATCGATGCGTACGTCAGCGCAATCCACCTTCTTTCCGCAAGAGCCGGCCGCGTAATCGTACCAGTGCTCATAAGCCAGCAGCGGTGCGGCCTCAGTCATACCGTAGCCTACGGTGTAATGCAGGCCAATCTTTTTGAAGCAGTGTTCGACCTCCGGGTTCAGTGCGGCGCCGCCCATAATGTATTCCTGCACATTGCCTCCGAACGCGGCATCCAGACTCTCGCGTACTTTCTTGTAGATGAGCTTGTTAACTCCCGGAACGTGGGTGAGAATCTTGACCGCCGGCTTGCTGAGCGCAGGCTTGACTGAAGATTTGTAGATCTTCTCCATAACCAGAGGAACCGTAAGTACCAGATAAGGTTTCACGGCCTTCATAGCCCTGAGGAGAAGTGACGGAGCAGGGGATTTGCCCAGATACCAGATGGTGCATCCGCCTGACAGCGGGTAGAGAAATTCGAACACGAGACCATAGATGTGCGCCATTGGCAACATTGATACTATGGTCTGGCCCGGAGTACAGGCGATATGTGAGTGCGCGAATTCTATGGATGCGCTCACATTCCTGTAGGAAAGCATTACGCCTTTCGGCGCGCTGGTGGTTCCGGAGGTGTAGTTGATAATCTCGAGATCGTCTAGGTTGTCGTTATCAACTCTGAATTTGACATCCTCCCTGGTGAACCCGTTAGGATAAGCCGAATTGAAGCTTTCGTCTAAGCCGGCGAATATGTTAGTGAAGTTTTGATCTGATGAATACAACAGGGAGAAGTCGTCCACGTTGATGGCGGCCCTGACCTTCGGCATCTTGTCGAGCGGAAGCTTGTGCCATATCTCCTTGTCCGTGAAAAGCACGATGCTGTCCGAATGGTCCACGAGTGAAGCTACGCTTTCCGGCAGGAAGTCCGCGAGAATAGGAACGATGACCGTTCCGTACGTGGTGACCGAAAGGAAGGAAACCGCCCATCTGTTCGTGTTCTTCGCGCAGATGGCGATCTTGTCCCCGGCCTTTATGCCGGATTTTTCGAAAAGGATGTGGAATCGGGTGATATGCCTGGCCAGTCCCTCGAAAGTGATCTGTTCGCCGTTGAAAAAGCAAAGCGCCGGGCTCTCCCAGTTGTTTTTAATGGTTTGGTTCAGTAAATTCAGATAATTCTGCATATTTTTGCATTTTGGGTACACAAAGATAGTCTCCAAATCTTTCAAAAGTTGTGCTTTGTGGAAGAATGTGGCGAAAAATACGCATCTTTGTGGCAGAAAATACAAATAAGTGGCGAACGCCAAGGCTTAATCTCAGTTATGAAAAGACCTATAGTAGCATTGATTTATGATTTCGACGGCACTCTGGCCCCCGGCAATATGCAGGAATTCGGCTTCATCCAGGCCGTCGGATCCACCCCTGAGGAGTTCTGGTCGAAGAGTAATCAGTTGGCCGTGGGCCAGGATGCTTCGAATGTGCTGTCGTATATGAAACTTATGTACGATGACGCCAAGGCCAAAGGTATAAAGCTGCGCCAGGACCAGTTCCGCGAGTTCGGCAAGTCCGTGGAATTCTTCGAAGGCGTGCAGGAGTGGTTTTCCCTCGTGAACAGATACGGCGCGAAGCAGGGCATAAAGATAGAGCATTACATCAACTCCAGCGGCCTTAAGGAGATTATCGAAGGCACGAAGATAGCAGACGAGTTCAGGTACGTGTTCGCCAGCAGCTTCATCTACGACGATAAAGGCGAGGCCGCCTGGCCGGGCATCGCCGTGGACTCCACGAACAAGACCCAGTTTCTGTTCAAGATCAATAAGGGCATCTTCAGCGCCTGGGACAGCAAGCGTCTGAATTCCTCCACGTCTGAGGACAAGAAGCGTGTTCCGTTCCGTAATATGATCTATTTCGGCGACGGGGAGACCGACGTGCCGTGCATGAAGATAGTCGGGATGTTCGGCGGCCATTCCATCGCGGTTTACAAGCCGGGTGACGAGAAAAAGCTCGCCCTTGCCCGCAAACTTAAGCGGCAGGGCCGTGTCAAATTCGCCGTCCCCGCCGTATATACTCAGGAAAGTGAGGCCTTCAAGGTGGTCTGCGCCATCATCGACAAGATAAAGGCCGATACCAGTCTGCAGAGCCTCGTCTAGGCAGCGCTTGGCCTGAAAGCCGTGTTTTTTGTAATTTTACTTGGATTTTAACATTGAACTTATATGAATATAACCAGGCAATTGTGGGGCAAGGCCCCTTCAGGAAAGGATATTTACAAGTTTACGCTCGTTAACGGGGCAGGTGCCAGCGTGCAGCTTTCGAGCCTGGGCGCAGGCGTCGTAGCCATCTCTGTACCGGACCGGAACGGAGTGCTTGCCGATGTGGTGCTGGGATATCCTCACGCCGAGGATTACTATAATGACGGTCCCTGTGCCGGAAAGGTACCCGGACGTTATGCCAATCGTATCGCCCAGGGCCGTTTCACTCTCGATGGCGTAGAGTATCATCTTCCGATCAACAACGGACCTAACCATCTGCACGGCGGCCCCGAGGGGTTCCAGAACCAGGTGTGGGACAGCGCCGTGGAGGGGGATGCTGTGGTCTTCACCTACCGTGCCCGCAGCGGAGAGATGGGCTATCCGGGAGAGCTTCTGGCCACCGCGCGCTACGAATGGAGCGAGGCCAATGAACTCACGCTCGCCCTATCTGCCAAGTCTTCAGCCCCTACCATAATCAACCTCACTAACCACACCTATTTTAACCTCAACGGCGAAGGGACAGGCTCTGTGCTGGAGCATACCCTCAAGCTCAAGGCTGCCAATTGGCTTCCGACATCGGACTCGCTGATCCCGACAGGGGAGATCGCTCCGGTCGCCGGTACGCCTATGGATTTCACATCCGAAAAGCCGCTTGGCCGCGACATAAAGGAGCCGTTCGCCGCGCTTGAGTATGGCAAGGGCTACGATAACTGCTGGGTGATAGATGATTACAAGCCGGGCGTGGTGCAGGAGATAGCTCAGCTGTATTCTTCCAGGAGCGGGCGTGAACTGAAGGTCAGCACCTCGCAGCCGGGCGTGCAGGTTTATACCGGCAACTGGCTCGCCGGATGTCCGAAGGCCAAAAGCGGCGTGGATTATGCCGACTATGACGGTGTGGCCATAGAGTGTCAGAACTTCCCTGACGCGCCGAACAAGCCGGGCTTCCCGTCAGCCGTTCTCCGGCCGGGAGAGACTTTCCGCCAGTACATCAGGTTCGCTTTCGGAGTAAGGAAGTAACTAATTATTTCTTGATAGGATCGCAGGTGAGGTTGACACCAAGTTTTTTGAAGACTTTTCTGTCGACCTCGCTTAGCATTACGGTGGAGTGCACCTGACAGCCTTCGAACTCAGGCAGCTGGGCGAGGGCGCGGCGGCACTTGTCGTCGGTAAGGCTCAGAAGCGATAGGGCTACCAGCACCTCGTCGGTGTGAAGGCGTGGGTTGTGCCCGTGAAGGTAAGAGACCTTGGTCTTCTGGATAGGCTCTATCATATCGCGCGGTATGAGCTTGACGTCGTGATCTATGCCGGCGAGATATTTGGTGGCGTTGAGGATGAGCGCGGCGCTCGATCCCAGCAGCGGACTGCTTTCGGAGGTGATGATAGTGCCGTCAGCCAGTTCTATGGCCGCTGATGCCAATCCTCCGCTCCTGGCCTTTCTCTCATTGGCAGCCACGGTGGTCTTGCGGAAGGACGTGTCTATCTTGGCCTGCTTCATAAGGGAAGCTATCTTGTTCACTTCGCCATCGTTCACGGCTCCGTCAGCCATCCTGTCGAGTGCGTCGTAGTAGCGGCGGATTATCTCCTGTTTGGCAGCCTCGCAGCAGACATCCTCGTCGCACATACAGTAGCCTATCATATTGACACCCATATCGGTAGGGGACTTGTAAGGGTTCTCTCCGTAGATGCTTTCGAAGATGGCGTTAAGCACCGGGAAGATCTCGATGTCGCGGTTATAGTTGACCGCCATCTTGCCGTAGGCCTCCAGATGGAACGGGTCTATCATATTGATGTCGTTGATGTCGGCGGTCGCCGCTTCGTAGGCGAGATTCAGAGGGTGCTTCAGCGGAAGGTTCCAGATAGGGAACGATTCGAACTTGGCATACCCGGCCTTGACCCCGCGCTTGTGCTCCTGGTAGAGCTGCGACAGGCAGACGGCCATCTTGCCGCTTCCGGGGCCCGGAGCTGTCACTGCGACCAGCGGGCGGGTGGTAGGCACGAAGTCGTTCTTGCCGAATCCGTCGTCGGAGTCGATCAGGGCCACGTTGTTAGGGTAGCCTTCGATGGTATGGTGGTAGTAGGTCTTGATGCCGCGCCTTTCCAGCTTGGCACGGTAGTTATCGGCGCTCGCCTGGCCGTTATAGTGGGTGATGACGACGGCGCTGACCAGGAATCCGTGCTTCTCGAACTCGTCGTGAAGACGCAGCACGTCCATATCGTAGGTGATGCCCAGATCGGTGCGTATCTTGTTACGCTCTATGTCCAGTGCGCTGATCACGATGATGATCTCCGTGCTGTCGGACAGCTGCTGGAGCATACGCATCTTGGAGTCGGGTTTGAATCCCGGCAGAACTCTGCTTGCGTGATGGTCGTCGAATAATTTGCCTCCGAATTCGAGGTAAAGCTTGTCTCCGAACTCAGAAATTCTCTGTCTGATGTGTTCGGACTGAATCTTCAGATACTTGTCGTTATCAAACCCGTAAATCATAACGGGATACAAAGGTAGTGGTTTTACCACAAATCGGCAAGTTCCAGAACCAGTTTTTCTGTCTTTTTCCAGCCCAGGCACGGGTCTGTGATGGAGCATCCGAACAGGCCTCCCTGTTCGCCCTGGGCCCCGTCCTCGAGGTAGGATTCTATCATAAGTCCCTTCACTGCTGAGCGTATCTCGGCCGATGCCGCTCTGGACCTGAGCACGTCCCGGGCGATGTCGATCTGCCGAAGGTAATCTTTCCCGGAATTCGAGTGATTGCAGTCCACCAGAAGGGCGGGATTCTTGAGGCCCTGAATTCGCTGCGAGGCCTGCCGGAGCGACTCGAAGTCGTAATTCGGGTGATTCGTACCTTCACTGTCCACATATCCGCGAAGAATTCCGTGGGCATAAGGGTTCCCGTGACTCTGTACCTCCCAGTTCCTGTAGATGAACAGATGCTCGTTCTGGGCTGTCTCTATCGCCCCCAAAAGGGACTGCAGGTCTCCGTTCACAGGATTTTTGAACCCCACCGGAATATCGAGCCCGCTGGCTGTGAGCCTGTGCTGCTGATTGTCTGTGGATCGTGCTCCTACTGTAGTGTAGCACAGAAGGTCGGAAGTGAACCTGTAACTTTCCGGATACAGAAGCTCGTCCGCGCAGCCTATCCCTATATCTGCCAATGCCTTAAGATGTATTTTTCTAATGGAAAGAAGCCCCTTCAGAATATCGTCGCTGCCTGAATCCGGGTCCGGTCTGTGCAGCATTCCCTTGTAGGCGTTGCCCTTCGAGCGCGGCTTTCCAGTGTAGAGCCTGGCGACGACGCAGATCCTATCCTGCACTCTGTCCCGCAGTTCACTCAAGCGCTCCAGATAAAGGCTCACCGAATCTTCCTTGTCCGCGGAACACGGGCCGATGACAAGCAGCATCCTGTCGTCTTTTCCTGACAGAATGGCCTCTATCTCAGCTATGGTCTCAGCCCTCAGACGGGTGCCTTGCTGCGAAAGCGGATACTGCTCCTTTATTTCTTTAGGGATGGGGAGTCTTCGTTTAAAGTCCATTGGTAGTCCTTGGATAATTTCATCAGACACTTCACTTCTTCTTCCCAGTAGGGCAGAAGGGCTGGATCATCAATGTAGCCCCTGCGGCTTTCCAGCACGGCCTGCTCTCGGTCTTCGTCCAGCACGGCTCTCCCGCCGCTGGCTTTTAACAGGCCAATTCGCCCGGCCACTTTCATCCGTTTTTCGAATGCTGATGCCAGTTCGCGGTCTATCCCGTCGATTTCCTCCCGCAGACGCTCAAGCTCGTCCATAACTACTTGGTAAGGAACGCGGTCATCGCGTCGATGTCGTCCTTCGCGAAACTTTCCTGCTGTCCCGTAGCGAGGTTCTTTATCTGAATGGTTCCGCTTTCCTTCTCTGATTCTCCGCAGATGGAAAGGAACGGAATTCCCTTTCTGTCAGCGTAGTCGAACTGCTTCTTGAGCTTGCAGCTGTCCGGATAAACCTCCGTGCTGATGCCCTTTTTACGAAGCTCGATGCTGACCGGCAGGATGTAGGCACATTCGGCCGCGCCCATATTGGCAAACAGAAGGGTAGTGGTGCTGCCAAGCTCTTTAGGGAATTTGTCCAGGCCCTTCAGCACGTCGTAGATGCGGTCTGCGCCGAAACTGATTCCGACTCCGGACATATCCGGAAGTCCGAAGATACCGGTGAGGTTATCGTATCGTCCGCCTCCGCTAATGCTTCCTATCTGATAATCAAGCGCTTTGATCTCGAAGATGGCACCGGTGTAGTAGTTCAGGCCGCGCGCAAGCGAGAGGTCGATCTCCCACTTCGTCTGTATTCCGGCTGCATCGATGTATCCGGCGAGCTCTTCCAGTTCGTCGAGTCCTTTCAGGCCAATCTCGCTTTCCGCCATAAGACCGCGCATCACCTTGATCTTCTCTTCGTTGCTTCCGCTGAGGGTCAGTACCGGCTCGAGCAGTCCCACGGCCTTCTCGCTGAGGCCTTTTTCCAGCAGCTCCGCCTTCACGGCGTCAAGGCCTATCTTGTCGAGCTTGTCTATGGCCACGGTGATGTCCACCACCTTGTCCGGTGCCTGGCAGATCTCGGCCAATCCGCTTAGAACTTTACGGTTATTGATCTTGATGACTACGTTGACACCCAGTCTGTGGAATACTTCGTCGGCTATCTGAACCAGCTCCAGCTCGCACAATTGGCTTTTAGACCCGATGGCGTCCACGTCGCACTGGTAGAATTCGCGGTAACGGCCCTTCTGAGGACGGTCGGCACGCCATACCGGCTGTATCTGGAATCTCTTGAACGGAAATGAGATTTCGCTCTGGTGCTGAACCACATAACGCGCGAACGGCACTGTGAGGTCGTAGCGCAGACCCTTCTCGCACACCTGCGGAGTGAGAGGCTTGGAGCTGTCCACGCCGGCGAACGCATCACCCGAATTCAGGATGCGGAACAGGAGCTTGTCGCCTTCCTCGCCGTATTTGCCCATCAGGGTGGACAGGTTCTCCATAGCCGGAGTCTCTATCTGGGAGTATCCGTACAGGTGGAAAACGCTTTTGATGGTATTGAAAATATAATTGCGTTCGGCCATTTCTCTCTGACCGAAATCTCTGGTACCCTTAGGGATGGAAGGTTTTTGCGCCATAGTCATTATTATAAATCCCACAAATTTACTACTTTTGTCGCATAAACACATTAGGCAGATGAAGAATTTTTTCAAAACACTCCTGGCCGTAATCCTCGGACTGATAATCGTTAATCTGATCGGATTCGGCATTCTCGCCAGCTTCGCCTCTCTGGGACAGAAATCTACCGTGGTCCCTTCGACCGGTATCCTCAAGATAGATATGTCGAAGATAGCTATCGCCGAGCAGAGCAGCGAGACCCTGAATTTCTCCAAAGAGACCCGTATCACGCTGGGACTTCTCAAGGCTCTCAATGCCATCGAGATAGCTGCAGAGGATCCGGGCGTAAAGTGCATCTATCTTAAGACCGACGGCCTCTCGATAGGCACCGGCACCATAGGCGAATTCCGTCACGCGCTCCAGGCATTCCGTGCCAGCGGCAAGCCTGTTGTCGCATATATGGAGAACCCCACCACGGGTTCGTATTACCTGGCCAGCGCCGCCGACAAGGTCTATATGGGTTCCTACCAGGGCGGCAATCCTCTGTTCCTGGGCATAGCCGGCAGGCTGATTTTCCTCGGCGACGCCCTTGACAGGATAGGCGTGAACGTGCAGCTCATCCGCCACGGCAAATACAAGTCCGCCGGCGAGATGTACATCCGTTCTTCAGCCAGCCCCGAGAATCTCCACCAGAACCAGGTGATGGTGGACTCGATGTGGGATTCCTTCGTGCAGGAGATGGCGCAGAGCCGCGGCCTGAGCGCTGCGGAGATCAACGCCTCCATCGACAACCTCGACCTCTGCCTGCCGGCTGATTTCGTATCCGCCGGACTTGTGGACGAACTCCTCGACAGGTACTCCCTCGAAAACAAGCTCGCCGTTCTGGCCCAAGTGGACAACTTCGACGCGGTGCAGTTCATCCCATTCGCCGATTATGCCAATTCTCACTCGAAGAACAACTTCCGCTCATCCAAGAAGATCGCCATCATCTATGCCAATGGTAACATAGTGGACGGATATGACGTTCAGAACGTGGACGGAGACCGTTTCGCTTCCATAATAGAGACCGTGCGCAAGGACAGTACCGTCATGAGCGTAGTGCTCCGCGTGAATTCTCCGGGAGGAAGCGTGGTCGCATCCGAAAAGATACGCCACGAGCTCGACCGTCTGAGCGAGGTCAAGCCTCTGATCGCTTCGTACGGCGACTATGCCGCATCCGGCGGATACTGGATCTCGAACGGCGCCGACAGAATCTATTCCAATGCCGCCACCCTTACCGGCTCCATCGGAGTGTACGGAATGGTGCCCGACTTCTCCAGATTATACAAGGAGACCCTTCACGTGGGTGTCCAGAGCGTGTCTTCGAACAAGCATTCCGATATGTACAACCAGGCCCGTCCTTTCACTCCGGAAGAGACCGCCTATATGCAGCGCAGCATAGAAAGCATCTACACCACTTTCCTCGGACTCGTATCTGAAGGCCGCGGCCTGTCTGTCTCCGAGGTGGATGAGATCGCCCAGGGCCGCGTATGGACAGGAAAAGACGCCATAGGAATCGGTCTGGTGGATGAGATAGGAGGTCTTAAGGACGCCATCCGCTACGCCGCCATCTGCGGGGGCGATGACGACCTGGGTGACTGGAACATAGTGGAATATCCTCGTGAACTCACCCTGATGGAGACCCTCACTGAGGCCATCAGCGGCACGGTGAACGATTATTCGGTATATAGCAACTGGACCAATTACTATAAGACCTGGCTGGACAGATGGCAGAACGGAAACCACGAGATGATCTTCGCGTCGCTGCCTTTCATCCCGTCTATTTCGATGTAGTGATTTCCTTGATGGATAGAATGTTAGGGTCTGCTTCACGGCAGACCTTAATTTTTTCCGAAGGCCTTCGGCACAGAAGCGCCAGCACTTCGCTCTCCTTCGGATCAGAGACCAGAACGATCTCCCTGCTCTTAAGATAAGCCGGGATGTGAAGGTCCACGAATAGATCGCTTATCTTTTTTCTTCCCTTCATTCCTATAGGCTGCATCCAGTCTCCTTCCCTCCAGGTGCGAAGCCAGAACGGGAAAGACAGTGCGCGCGGACTTGCCAGAATCTCCCCGTCAGAGGTCTTCAGCGAATTCCTCGTCCGTTCGGTACTTACGGTAAAGCTGCGCCCGGCCAGCTCGAAAGTACCTTCTCCATCGATCAGGACGCATTCGCCCGAAGGCTGCTCTCCCCTGAACGGCGTGAAATTTATCCCTTCGGAGCTAAGATGCAGAGTCCACGAAGGGCTGTGGAACCTCTTCCCGCTGGCGGGACGGCCGGATTCCAGAATGTCGCACAGGTCGGCGTAAACGCCCTGGCTGAATCCGCGCGCTTCCAACTCCCTGTAAAGCACGTATTTCCAGTGCTTGAGTTTAAAAAGTTCAGAAAAGCATCCGACCTTTCCCCGGTGCTGCTGATAATAGTCCGAGGCGATGTCGTCCACTTCGCGGATATGTGCCATATCCTGGGACAGGGTGCGCAGCGCCGCCGGATTGATGTCCCTGAATACCGGAAGCACCCGGTGACGAAGCAGATTCCGCTTGTAGATGTCTTCGGCATTGGTCCTGTCTTCTCTCCAGGACAGCCCGCGGGTGGCCATATAGGTAAGTATTTCTTCCCGGCTGGTCTGCAGCAGGGGTCTGAGGACTCTGCGGGGGAACTCCCCGCTGTCTTCGCTCATTCCGCTCATTCCGCGGCTCCCGCATCCGCGCAGCATATTGAGAAGAAGGGTCTCGGCATTGTCGTCGCTGTTATGCGCCACGACCACGGCGTCGAACCCATTCTGCTCGCACAGCTCGGCGAACCATCCGTAACGCAGCTCGCGCGCCGCCATCTCGATGCTCAGCCCATGCTCGCGGGCATAGGAGGCGGTGTCGAACCCGATGTGGAAGAACTCCACACCGCGCTCTTCACACCACTGCCGCACGAACTCCTCGTCGCTGTCGCTTTCTTCTCCTCTCAGATGGAAGTTACAGTGGGCCACGGCCCACTTCTCCACGTGCAAAGATGGAAACAGGGCGCCGTTGAGTGCCCTGTTTGCCATATACATGGAGTCTATACCTCCGCTGACTGCCAGGAGAAGTCTGGTCATATAAAAGTTATTTCTTGCTTGCGATGGTGTAGGTGAAGCTGAATGACAGGAAATCCTTGAACTGAACGCCACGCTTCCTGGTAGCTGGTGTTCCGTCTTCGAGAGTCTCCGTGATGGTGACGTTAGGATCGGAAATCAGCCAGGTCTTGAAGGCGAACTTGATGTATTTGCTTACCTGCCAGTTGATGGCGTTGTCCCAGTTTACGCGGAAATATGGCTCGTTGAGGTAGTCGGTGAAGATTACTCCCTGAGTCTCGTACGAGAAGTTCTCGTTGATGGCGACTTTAAGATTGGCCTTCAGCTGGGCACCGAATTGGAAGAGGGCTGAGTTGTAGGTGACCCCGTCGGCTTTGGTCTTCATACCGTAGCTGGCACGCAGCGCCTCGTTCGTACAGATGGTGAAGCCGCCGGTAAGAGGGGCGAAGTTCAAATCGAACCAGTCTGTCGGCTTCCACTGGATACCGAGTGCGATATCGGTGTAGGCAGGGGAGATGAATCCCGACTTGATGCCGTCCTCGAACCATTTTCCGTCAGCGTCCTGAGAATATTTGGCAGGCGTGTCGGAGAACTGGCTGCGGAAGTTGAAGGATGCCGTGTAGTTGAATTTCGAGCCGCTGGAGGTCTGGTAGGCCCATTTGCTCTCGAAATATATGCGGTCGTTGCTCTTCTGCAGGATGTTCTCCTTCTCGTTGGAGTAGAGGAAACCGTAGTCGAGCTGAAGACGGTTGTTCCAGCTCATAAGGTCTTTTGCGTAGTCGGCCTTGGCATCGAGGTTGGTCGTAAGGGTGATGGTGTTATATCCTCCGGCCGCCCAGTTGCTGAGGTTGGTCATATTGTAGCCCAGGTTGAACTGGACAGATGATGTCCAGTAATTCGGCTTAGGCTGTGCTGCCTCTTCCTGAGGAGCCTGTGAAAGTTCTGCGGCAGCATCTGCGGCAGCTTTCTGTACTGCGTCGTCCTGGGCGAAAACGCCGAGGGAAAATGCGCAGAATGTAAAGACAGATAATACTATTTTCTTCATAACTAACTAATATGCAATTGCAAATATAACTCTTCCCTTAGAAGGCTTTCCAGAGTAGATGTCCACTCCATCTTCCTCGTTCACGAAGCTGTCCACAGGGATGCAGCGAATCGTCGCCTTGGTCTCGTCCTTGATCTTCTGCTCGGTCTCGGCAGTACCGTCCCAGTGGCAGAGCAGGAACCCGCCCTTCTTGATCTCCTCCTTAAACTCCTCCCAGGAATCGCACTTGCGCACCTTCGAATCGCGCAGATCGAGAGCCTTCTTATAAATGTTTTCCTGAATCAGGCCAAGCAGTTCCTTTATATAGTTCTCTATGCCTTCGGCGGCGAGAGTACTCTTCTCGAGCGTGTCTCTGCGGGCCAATTCGACCGTGCCGTTCGCCAGATCGTTGGCACCCATAACCAGACGTACAGGCACGCCCTTCAGCTCCCACTCGGCGAACTTGAATCCTGGACGCAGGGTGTCCCTGTCGTCGATCTTCACGCTCACGCCAAGCGCTTCCAGATTAGCCTTCAGAGCATTGAACTTGACGATGATCTCATCGTGCTGCTCTGCGGTCTTGTAGATAGGCACCATCACCACCTGTATAGGGGCCAATGCCGGAGGCAGTACCAGTCCGTTATCGTCGCTGTGCGCCATAATGAGCGCTCCCATAAGACGTGTGCTCACGCCCCACGAGGTAGCCCAGACGTACTGTTCCTTGCCTTCGTTATCTGTATATTTAACGTCGAACGATTTGGCGAAATTCTGTCCCAGGAAATGGGATGTACCGGCCTGGAGGGCCTTGCCGTCCTGCATCATCGCCTCTATGGTGAGGGTGTCCAGGGCTCCGGCGAAGCGCTCGTTAGGACTCTTGTGGCCCACCACTACAGGCAGCGCCATAGTCTCGCGGGCGAACTTGGCATACACGCCCACCATCTCCACAGCTTTGGCCTGGGCCTCTTCGGCCGTGGCGTGCGCCGTATGGCCTTCCTGCCACAGGAACTCAGCGGTACGAAGGAACGGACGCGTGCGCATCTCCCATCTTACCACGTTACACCACTGGTTGCACAGGATAGGGAGGTCGCGCCAGGACTTGATCCAGTTCTTGTAAACGCTCCAGATGATGGTCTCGGAAGTCGGACGGACGATCAATTCCTCTTCAAGTTTGGCATCCGGATCTACTACCACGCCCTTTCCGTCCGGGTCATTCATAAGGCGGTGGTGTGTGACCACTGCGCACTCCTTCGCGAATCCGGCCACGTGCTCAGCCTCGCGGCTGAAGAACGATTTGGGGATGAAAAGAGGAAAATATGCGTTCTGTACACCCGTTTTCTTGAACATTCCGTCCAGGATGGACTGCATCTTCTCCCAGATGGCATAGCCGTAGGGCTTTATGACCATACAGCCTCTTACCGCAGACTGCTCCGCGAGATCCGCCTTCACTACGAGGTCATTGTACCATTGAGAATAATTTTCGTTTCTGGGTGTAATTTCTTTTGCCATAAAGGTATTGTCTTTTACTGATAAAATGTCTATAATTGCGTTGTGCATACCACTTAAATGTGGGCGGTATGATAATTGCGTGCAAAGATACAAATTTTTATTATAGGAGATTCACTATGAAACGAGCTTTTATCCTTTTAATGATTCTCTCCTGTGCGTTCGCTTCCTGCGGAACGGCGGGGCAGTATGCCGACGCCAGATTTCAGGACGGCATCTACTATAAGGCCACTTCATCGGGCGGGACTTCCACGCTTGCCAATGCTGCGGGAACGGAGTTCGACGACCGGATCAGGCTGGAATACGACGAGAACGGATGGTCCACGGTGACCACCTCGTCCAGCATAGTGTATGTGCCTGTCTATCCGACACCTTACGGATGGAGCACATATTCGTATTATCCTTATTCATATTATTATCCGTACAGTTCGTGGTATTACGGCAGCAGCTGGTACTGGTATGACGACTGGTACTGGAACGACTGGTACTGGTATGACAGGCATTACGGATACAGGCCGGGCCCTCACCATCACGGCTGGCATCCGGACAGACCGGACCCTCACCATCACGGCCCGTCCTATGCCCGCAGGGGTAACTACACCCCGCACGCCGGCACATCGGCCAGAAGCTCCGGAACGGGCACCCGCGTGCGCTCGGCCGGCACTTCTTCCTCATCTTCGTCTGCAACGCGAAGCTCCACTTCTGCATCTTATAAAAGGACTTCTCCTACCAGAAGCGCCACCACTTCATCCGGCACCACGCGGAGTACTTACAGAAGTTCTTCTTCTTCAAGCAGTTCGTCCAGTTCGTCGTACAGAAGTTCAGGCAGCACCTCGAGGAGTTCGTCAGGGGCCGTACGCAGTTCGTCAGGCAGTTCGAGGAGCTCTTCGCACAGCAGCAGCGGAACATCGAGAGGTCGCAGGTAGGAATTAAATAAAGGAAGTTATATGAGAAAATATATATTTTCAGCTTTGGCGTTGCTCTCTTCGACAGTCCTTGGGGCTCAGTCGATGATGGACGCCTATACATTCGGGGCTACGGAATATCTGGGTACGGCGAGGGTCGTCGGTCTGGGCGGAGCGGTAGGCGCACTCGGCTCGGATCTCGGCACAGTTACCGTTAACCCTGCCGGCTCGGCCGTCGCGGGATACAGCCAGTTCGTCATCTCGCCGTCGCTGAGCACCTCCCTTACTAACACCACATTCTCCCTCGACCCCACATCGGACGGGAAGAATGCCAATTCTGTCAACAGAACGAGGTTCAAACTCCCTAACATAGGGCTGTCATCACGATACAGCACGGGCGTATCCGGCGTAAGTATGACATTGGGCGTTGTTTTAAATACTACTTACGATTATAACTACGAGCACGAAGGATACGGGCTCAACGGTTATGCATCCAAATTCGCCGAGATGGCCCGTGCTGCTGACGGCCTTACCGCCGCGCAGCTCGAGAGCAGTTCGTTCTATGACAATTATCCGGACCTGTGGGATGTCGGAATGGGATACAGTGCAGGTCTTATCAATGCCTTCGGCACGGCCAACCAGTACGTGGGCTGCACCGAGGTTCTCACCGACGACGACCGCAGGTATGTGCCAAGCGAGCTGATGCAGCGTTCGCGCACCGTCACTTCAGGATACAAGACTGATCTCATCCTTAACGCAGCCTGGAGCTTCGACGACAAGTTCTACCTCGGATTCAACCTCGGTATTCCTATCCTGAGCTATTCGAACGTGGAAAGGTACAGCGAGGTCGCACAGACCGTGGAGGACTTCCCTGTCAAGTTCAACTATGACGACGGCAAGGTGGAGAATACCTATTTCGACAACGCCATCTATCAGTACAATTATTCCGCATCAGGGTCCGGTCTTTACGGTAAGATCGGCGTCATCTGGCTGCCTGTCTCAGGCCTGCGTCTGGGATTTGCATACCAGACCCCTACGCTGATGGACATCAGGGAGTACTGGCAGCACAGCGGCAGGGTCACCTATGCGAACGGCACCGCTTTCAGCGCCAGCAGCCCTGAAGGAACATACGAGTATTCTCTGCGCACCCCGCGTCATTTCGATTTCAGCGCGGCCTACACCTTCGGAAGGCTTGGCCTTATAAGCGTGGACGGATCGATAGAGAACTACTCCAGCGTGAAGTTCAGCGATCAGGACGGCACCGACGCTTTCGAATTTCTGAATACGGCGACCAGGGCCTTCAGCGGCCGGGCATATGAGCTCCGCGTGGGAGCCGAAGTGAACGTAGCGAAGGATTTCGCCGTGCGTGCGGGATGGAATGTGAAGACCTCTGCAGAGAAATACTACACCGTGGACGGCGTACCGTTCTACTACGAGGACTATAATGACGATTACTATGTAGGAAGGAAATCCCTTCCGGGCAAAGGCCAATATGTCAATGATAAACGCCTTAGTTATTCACTCGGCCTGGGATACAACCCTGCCGGCAGCTTCTTCGCGGATTTCGCTGTGAGGTACACCAGACTGCCGCAGAGTTCGTACCAGCCGTTCTATAACTATGACGATGTTTACTCTCCTGTCTTTTACAGCACCAGGTCCAGGCTCAACGCTGTCCTGACGCTGGGATTCAGGTTTTAACAGACTAAGATGAAATTTACTGCCAAAGAACTTGCTGAAGCGCTTCACGGTACCGTGGATGGAGATCCTGCCGTAGAAGCGTCTTCTTTTGCCAAGATTGAACACGGAAAGCCGGGGACTCTGAGCTTTTTCGCGAATCCCAAATACGAACAGTATGTCTATACCAGCAAAGCATCCATTCTGCTGGTGAACAAGGACTTTCAGCCTACTGCTCCAGTTGCGCCTACTATGGTGCGCGTGGAGAATGCGTACAGCGCGCTCGCCGAACTTCTGGATTATGTAAAAAAACAGAACAGGACGTATAAACGCCATCGTGGCAGATGCCGTGTGGCGTGCAGCGCCAAGCTTGGCAAGAAAGTCTGGATAGGGGATTACGTGACTGTCGGAAAGAAGACCGTCATCGGGGACTTTACCAAGATCTGTAATAACGTCACGATAGGCGAGAACGTGAGGATTGGCAGCAAGTGTATTATATATCCGGGAGTGGTGATATTCGCCGACACCGTAATAGGGGACAGGACCATCCTGCACGCCGGCTGCATTATCGGAGACGACGGCTTCGGGAACGCACCGCAGCCTGACGGCACCTGGAAGAAGATAGAGCACGTGGGTAACGTCATTATCGGCAGCGACGTGGAGATAGGCTCGAACACCACAGTGGACAAGGCTCCTATGGAATCCACCATAATCGCTGACGGTGTCAGGATAGACAACCTCTGCCAGATAGCGCACAACGTGCAGGTCGGCGAGAACACCGTAATGGCTGCGCAGACCGGAATCGCAGGATCCGCCATCATAGGAAAGAACTGTATTCTGGCCGGACAGGTAGGCGTGATTGGCCACATTAAGATGGCCGACAAGACCACCGTATGCGCCCAGGCCGGAGTGATAGGGAATGTGCGCAAGAGCGGTCAGGTGCTCGTCGGTATGCCGGCTATCCAGCACCCGACATATATGAGGGCGTACGCCAAATTCAAGGCAAGTGGCGAAGAATAAAGAAATTATTTCTATCTTTGCGCCCACCAAATTCGGATATGAATCAGAGAACGTTAAAAAACACATATACTTTCGAGGGGAAGGGACTGCATTCGGGGAAGCTCGTGCATATGCGCGTGTGTCCTGCTCCGGAGAATACCGGCATAAGGTTTCACCGCACGGACCTGGGGCCTGACGCTTTCGTGGATGCCGTGGCCCAGAACGTCTCTCTGACCTCACGCAGCACCACCATTTCCAGGGACAAAGTGTCGGTAAGTACGATAGAGCATCTTTTGTCGGCGCTCACCGGACTTGGCATAGACAACGCCCTGGTGGAACTGGATAATGTCGAAGTGCCCATTCTGGACGGCAGCGCCGAGAAATACGTGGAGGTGATGGCCCCGGACGGGGTTCAGGAACAGAACGCTCCGCGAAAGTACATAGAGATATCCAGCGAATTCGTGTATAAGGACGAGAAGAGCGGATCGTACATCAAGCTCCTTCCGGCGGACAGCCCGAGCTACGAGGTCACCATAGACTTTAACTCCGAAGTGCTTGGCGTGCAGACCGTTACCTGGGACTTTTCGAAAGACTACGTGAAGGAGATCGCGCCCTGCAGGACGTTCTGCTTCCTTCACGAGATACAGATTCTCGCGAGCCTGGGCCTGGTGAAGGGCGGCGATCTGGACAACGCCATAGTGGTGGTCGAGAAGCCGGTCTCTCCGCTGATAGTATCGCGCCTGGCCAAATCGTTCGGCTACCCCGAACTCAAGCTCACGCAGAAAGGGTATCTCAGCGACATTCCGCTGCATTTCCCGGACGAGTGCGGAAGGCACAAGCTTCTGGACCTGATGGGGGACCTGAGACTTGCCGGCGGATTCCTGAAGGCGAAAGTGATAGCATACAAGCCTGGTCACAGCATTAACACCAGGGTTGCCAAACTCATATAATATTTTAGAAAATGGTTAATATACATCCACTTGCCACGGTTCATCCGGGCGCCAAACTGGGCGACAACGTAGAAGTCGGACCGTACGCTTTCATCGATGACAACGTCGAGATAGGAGACGGCTGCAAGATCTATCCGCACGCCACCATATTCTCTTATGTCAAGATGGGAAAGAACTGCAACGTCTTCCCGGGAGCCGTCGTGGGCGCTGTCCCTCAGGACCTTAAGTTCGACGGCGAGATCACTTATGTGGAGATAGGCGACAGGGTGAACATCCGTGAATGTGCCACCATCAACCGCGGCACGAAGGCCAGCGGGAAGGGCGTTACGAAGATAGGCAACGATACTCTCATAATGTCATACGTTCACGTCGCACACGACTGCAGGGTCGGTAACCACTGCATACTCGTAAGTTACGTAGGCATAGCCGGCGAGACCGACGTGGATGACTGGGCCATTCTGGGCGGCAGCACCGTGGTGCACCAGTTCTCCCATATCGGCAAGCACGCTATGGTGGGCGGCGGCAGCAAGGTCAACAAGGACATCCCGCCTTACTCTCTGTGCGGCCGTGACCCTATCTGCTATGTGGGCATCAACCTGGTCGGACTCCGCCGCCGCGGATTCGAATCCGACACCATACGCTACATCAAGGACATCTACGACACCGTATATCACCAGGGTAACAACGTCACTGACGCCCTGGCCAAGGTCGAGGAAGGCTTCCTGGACACCCCGGAGAAGGCTGAGATCATCAATTTCATCCGCAACTCCAAGCGCGGCATTGTAAGGGCCAATGACAGTAACGAAAAGGGCTTCATAGAGTAATGCTTCTGCTCTCTACGGCCTATTTTCCTCCGATAGAGTATTTTGCGCGCATCGCAGAATACTCTGTTGTTTTTATGGAGGGCTGTGAGAGCTATGCCAAGCAGTCCTACCGTAACCGCTGCCGCATCCTCACCTCGAACGGGCCGGAAGACCTGAGAGTGCCGATTCTTCACGACGGCGCGAAGCTCATCACCGAAGTGAAGGTGGACTACCGCACCCAGTGGGTAAGGCAGACCAAATACGCCATAGACACGGCCTACTACACCTCACCCTTTTTCGAATACTACCGCGACGAACTGTTCGCCATAATGGATTCGCACCCCGTCACCCTGTGGGAACTGAACAGGGCCCTGACGGACTTCTTCTGCCGAAAGATAGGGCTGAAGGCCGAATTCCGCGTCACGCCGGACTACCGGGCGAAGTGGGAGGGCTGTCTGGATCTGAGGGACTCCATCCACCCGAAGAAGGCCTCGTCGTACCGGGCGAAGCGGTATTGGCAGGTGTTCGGCGACAGGTTCGGGTTCGTCCCGGGGCTTTCGGTTATGGATCTTCTTTTCAACGAAGGGCCGGAAAGTATTTGCTATTTGTAAGAAAAATGCTATATTTGCACCCGTGAAGGAGATAGGAGACCGCGAGGCCGCCTATTTTTGTTATAAATTATTGATATGTGGAGGCTGAAAGGCCGATAGTAAGTCCCTTTCCCAGGAAAGGGATTTAGGGATAGGGTAAAGTAAACAATTGATATAATTACTTGTGATACTTGAGTGTATGGACAAACAGAGATTTGAAAACATTCTGGCGAAAGCGGCGGAGCAGAGAGGCTGCGAAGTGGTGGAATTGGCATTTAACGATGACGATAACATCTTCGAGGTGACCATAGACAAAAAAGACGGTCTGGTGGACCTGGAAGACTGCGAATTCGTGCACCGCGCCATTCTGGACGCGTTCGACCGCAATATCGAAGACTATTCCCTCACGGTAGGCTCGCTTGGCCTGTCCCCTGAAGAGGCAGACCGTATTCTGGAAACAATAAATGAATAACATATAATGGAAAAGGAACCAGTAGTAACTCTTATTGAAGCCTTCAAGGACTTCAAGGAGGAGAAAAGCATCGACCGCCCGGTGATGATGGGCGTGTTGAAGGATGTATTTTTGACACAGATTGCTAAAACATACGGCTCATCGGACAACTTCGATGTGATCGTGAACGTGGACAAGGGAACCTGTGAGATATATCAGAATTTCGAGATCGTCGAGGAAGTGACCAATCCTTCCGCCGAGATGACCCTTGAGCAGGTGAAGGCCGACAGCGGAGACGACGACTATGAGATAGGCGACCAGTACGCTAAGAAATTCAACCTCGCATCGTTCGGCCGCCGCGGAATCCTGAACATCCGCCAGAACCTCCAGGGCCGCATCCGCGACATCGAGAAGGCCAATGTTTACAAGAAATACTCCGAGAGGGTAGGCGAGCTCTTCGTGGGCGAAGTTTACCAGACCTGGGGCAAGGAAGTGCTTATCCTCGACGAGGACGGCAACGAGCTCCACATACCTAAGTCCGAGCAGATTCCGGGCGAGCATTTCAAGAAGAACGACACCGTGCGCGCCGTCATCAGCAAGGTGGAGATGAAGAACAACACCACGCCTTACATCGTGCTCAGCCGCACTTCGCCTGAGTTCCTCGAGCAGCTCTTCGAGCAGGAGGTGCCTGAGATCGCCGACGGCCTCATCACCGTGAAGAAGGTGGCCCGCATCCCGGGCGAGAGGGCCAAGGTGGCCGTGGAGTCTTATGACGACAGGATCGACCCTATCGGAGCCTGCATAGGCGTGAAGGGAAGCCGCATTATGGGTATCGTCCGTGAGCTGCATAACGAGAACATCGACGTCATCCAGTGGTCCGACAACCCTCAGCTGCTCATCCAGCGCGCCCTCAACCCTGCCAAGATCTCATACATTGTTATGGGCGAGGGCGAGGATAGCAAGATTATGGTCTATATGGCACCGGACGAGGTCCGCAAGGGTATAGGCCGTGGAGGCTGCAACGTCGCTTTGGCCAGCCAGCTTGTGAACCGCGAGATCGAGGTCTGGAGAGACCAGGAGGAGGATGTCGCTCTCGACGACTTTGCGAATGAGATCGACCAGTGGGTCATCGACCAGCTCAAGGGCATTGGCTGTGACACCGCGAAGGACGTGCTCGCGCTCGACGCCAAGGACATTGCCAAAAGGGCCGATCTCGACGACGAGACCGTAACCAGCGTGCTCGACATACTCAGAGCTGAATTTGAAGAATAGTCTAAAATAAAAAAGGGGTTAAAGAATGTCAGAAATTCGACTGAACAAGATAATGAAGAAATTCAATATCGGCCTTACTGACCTGGTGCATTTCCTGTCCGGTCAGGGGGTTGATGTTGACGAGAATCCTAATGCGAAGATCGAGGAGACCGACAGCCTGATGGGCGCCCTCACGAAGGCGTTCGGCAAGGACCTCGAGGCCAAGCAGGCCGCCGAGGAGATAGACATCAAGATCTCCAAGATCCTGGAAAACACCGCGAAGAAGAAAAGCGAAGAGGCTGCGGACGACGAGGAAGACGCGGAACCTATGATAACCATCAAGTCCAACACCTTCTCCAAGCCTGTGCAGCCGGAGCCTGCCAAGGTGGAACCTGTTAAGGAACCCGAGCCTGTCGCAGCCCCGGAGCCTCAGAAGCCTGTAGAAGAACCGGCACCGGAACCCGTTAAGGCACCGGAACCTGTTAAGGAACCAGAACCCGTTAAGGCACCGGAACCTGTTAAGGCACCCGAACCTGTCAGGGAACCCGAACCGGCTCCGACTCCCGAACCGGCCCCTGTGGAGACACCGGTCAAGGAGCAGGAAATCCCGGCTCCCGCTCCGGAGGCACCGAAACCAGTCGCAGCTAATGTGACCCCGGTAGAGAAGACTGTTTCGGTGGAAGGTGGCGCGGCCACCCTCAAGGTGGTAGGCAAGATAGACCTCAGCCAGTTCAACAGGAAGCCGGTATCCGGCAAGAGAGACCGCATCGCGAAAGGCGGCAAGGTCGATCTTCAGAAAGCCGGCGCAGGTGCCACGAACAATCACGGCAAGCCTAACAAGCCCGCAGGCGGCGCGGCGGCGCAGCAGCAGGGCGGCGGCAAGAAGAACAAGAACCGTCGCGGAGCTGACCGCAATTTCCCTCCGGTGCTGACCGAAGCGCAGCAGGAGGAGATGCAGAAGGAGATACAGAAGCAGGTCAAGGAGACCTACGCCAGGATGAACGAGGGCAAGAAGGGTAACTTCGGCGCCAAGTACCGCAAGGAGAAGCGTGACGCCGCCGCCCAGAAGACCCACGAGGAGATGGAGCATCTCGCAGCAGAGAACAAGGTGCTCAAGGTAACCGAGTTCGTCACCGTCAACGACCTGGCCACCCTTATGAACAACACTCCTGTGGTGAAGGTCATCGGAGCTTGTATGAGCCTGGGTCTTATGGTGTCCATCAACCAGAGGCTCGACGCCGAGGCGCTCGTGCTGGTAGCCGAGGAATTCGGCTACACCGTCGAGTTCGTCACCGCCGGCATCACCGAGGAGATCAACCAGAACATCGAAGCTGACAAGGAAGAGGACCTCGTCGAGCGTCCGCCTATAGTCACGGTGATGGGACACGTCGATCACGGTAAGACTTCACTCCTGGACTATATCCGCAAATCCAACGTCATCGCCGGTGAGGCCGGAGGCATCACCCAGCACATAGGCGCATACAACGTGACCCTGGAGAACGGGCGTCACATCACATTCCTGGATACCCCTGGACACGAGGCCTTCACCGCCATGCGTGCCCGCGGCGCCCAGATGACCGACCTCGCCATCATCATCATCGCGGCGGATGACGCAGTGATGCCGCAGACCGTCGAGGCCATCAACCACGCCCAGGCTGCCGGAGTTCCTATGGTATTCGCCATAAACAAGATAGACAAGCCGGGTGCCAATTCCGACACCATACGCCGACAGCTCTCCGAGATGAACATCCTCGTGGAGGACTGGGGCGGCAAGTACCAGTGTCAGGAGATCTCCGCGAAGAGCGGTATCGGAGTCGAAAAGCTCCTCGAGAAGGTATTGCTCGAGACCGATCTTCTCGAACTCAAGGCCAATCCTAACCGCCTGGCCACCGGTGCCGTGATAGAGTCGTCCCTGGACAAGGGCCGCGGCTATCTGGCCACCATCCTGGTGCAGAACGGAACCCTTCACGTGGGCGACTGCATCCTGTGCGGAAGCTTCTACGGCAGGGTCAAGAATATGTTCAACGAACGCGGTCAGAAGGTTACCGAAGCCGGCCCTTCCACCCCTGTGTCCGTTCTCGGACTCAGCGGAGCCCCTGCGGCAGGTGAGAAATTCAATGTGATGGCCGACGAGAAGGAGGCCAAGAGCATCGCGAACAAGCGCGAGCAGCTCATACGCATCCAGGGCATCAAGACCCAGAAGCATATGACCCTCGAAGAGATTGGCCGACGCATAGCCATAGGTAACTTCAAAGAGCTGAACATCATCGTCAAGGGCGATGTGGACGGTTCTGTGGAGGCGCTCTCCGATTCACTCATCAAGCTCTCTACGGATGAGGTCAAGGTCAATGTCATCCACAAGGCTGTGGGTGCCATCTCCGAGTCCGACATCCTGCTGGCGCAGGCTTCGGATGCGGTGATCGTGGGCTTCCAGGTGCGCCCGTCAGTGGATGCGCGCCGCGCCGCAGAGAAGGAGGGTATAGAGATCCGTCTGTATTCGGTCATCTACGACTGTATCAATGAAGTGAAGGACGGTATCGAAGGTATGCTCGAGCCTGAGAAGAAGGAGGAGATCATCGCCACCGCCGAAGTCAAGCAGACCTTCCGCATCAGCAAGGTCGGCACCATCGCCGGATGTATCATCCGTGACGGCAAGATGATTCAGAAGTCCCAGGTTCGCCTTATCCGCGACGGCATCGTGATCTATACCGGAGAACTGTCATCCCTTCAGATAGGCAAGGACGCCGTGAAGGAGGTCGGAGCCGGCAAGGAATGCGGTATGGGCATCGCCGGATATAACGACATCAAGGACGGCGATATCATCGAGGCCTTCCACGTGGTGGAGATCAAACGCACGCTGTAGCCTGACCGGGAAAACCCCATCTCACGCCATTTTGTGGGGGGGGGTAAATTTCCGTAAAAAGCTTACAGATAATTGGAAAATAATGCTTATCTTTACGAGGTTTTACTTGAAGGATAAGCATTATTTTTATGTGTTTCCGGCAGCGGAACCCCAGAGATGACCTGAATTTGACTGTGAATGAAGCTCGAACTCAGCTAAGAGGCTATTCATCAGTATCTTATGTGCAGTTTGGGGAGCTAAGGTCTTGCCTGTGACATTCATAACATCCAATAAATACGATAACGAGGTCAAGTGGTACGCTATGAGCGCCACCTACCGCAGCGAGCTCAAGGTCAAAGAATACCTCGACTCCAAGCAGGTAGAATGCTTCGTCCCGCTGGTCTCGGCCTTCCGGGTGGTCAACCGCCGCAGAGTAAAGGCGATGGTCCCCGCAGTAAGCAACCTCATCTTCGTCCACGCATCGAAAAACACCATAGACTCACTAAAGAAGACCCAGCCCCGTTGGCAATATAAAATAATGCCCGAGGACGGAAGAAACGTCCCTATAGTAGTCCCGGACAGAGAGATGGCCAATTTCATCGCAGCCTGCAGCCTCGCCACGGATAAGAAGAACTTCCTGGATGCCGAAAGCTTCGCGGCCCTCGACCTTCGTAACGGCGACCGCATCCGCATCACACGCGAAGACGGCGTGCCTATAGAAGGGTACCTCGTCGCAGTCCAGGGCCGACGCCAGAAGACGATCCTCATCAACGCCGGCCGCATCGCCGCCATCAAGCTCGACCACGCCACCACCGGCTACACCATAGAAAAGCTATAAAGTATGCACTCATTTGACGACATAAAGATCGCAGTAGCGGGCACAGGCTATGTAGGCCTAAGCATCGCCACACTTCTCAGCCAGCACCACAGCGTCACCGCCGTGGACGTCATCCCCGAGAAGGTAGACAAGATCAACCACGGCATAAGCCCCATCCAGGACGAATACATCGAGAAATACCTCCGCGGCGAATTCGGTGACTACCAGACCACCGGCACCCCAAGCCACCTGCAGCTCACCGCCACCCTCGACGGCGCCTCAGCCTACAGGGACGCAGACTACGTAGTCATCGCCGCACCGACCAATTACGACCCGGTCAAGAACTACTTCGACACCTCACACGTAGAAGAAGTCATCGATCTCGTGCTCAGCGTGAACCCAGACGCCGTGATGGTCATCAAATCCACCATCCCCGTCGGCTACACCAGCAGCCTCTATGCCAAGTACGGCTCGCAGATCCGCCTGCTCTTCTCCCCGGAGTTCCTCCGCGAAAGCAAGGCCCTCTACGATAACCTCTACCCAAGCCGCATCATCGTGGGCTACCCTGCCGAGCGCGACGACCTCAAGAGCGCCGCAGAGACCTTCGCCCGCCTCCTGCAGCAAGGCGCCATCAAGACCGACATCCCTACCCTCTATATGGGCCTAACCGAAGCCGAGGCCGTGAAGCTCTTTGCCAATACCTACCTCGCCCTTCGCGTAAGCTACTTCAACGAGCTCGACACATACGCCGAGGTCAAGGGCCTGGACAGCCGCGCCATCATCGAAGGCGTAGGCCTCGACCCCCGCATCGGCACACACTATAACAACCCATCCTTCGGCTACGGCGGCTATTGCCTCCCTAAGGACACCAAGCAGCTCCTGGCCAATTACCAGGACGTGCCGCAGAATATGATGACAGCCATCGTCGAGAGCAACCGCACCCGCAAGGACTACATCGCCGACGCGGTACTCCGCAAGGCCGGCTGGTACGACTACTCATCTAACAACCAGTACGCCGCCGACCCATCGCGCTGCGTTATCGGAGTCTACCGCCTCACTATGAAGTCCAATTCCGATAACTTCCGCCAATCCGCTATCCAGGGCATTATGAAGCGCATCAAGGCCAAGGGCGCAGAAGTCATCGTCTACGAGCCCACCCTCGAGGACGGCACCACCTTCTTCGGCTCCCGCGTCGTGAACGACCTCGCCGCCTTCAAGCACGAAGCCAAGGCCATCATCGCCAACCGCTTCGACGACTGCCTCAAAGATGTCGAGGA
>CAVFXO010000043.1:0-58956 GCA_963626825.1 bacterium
CACGTCTGCATAGCGGATAATAGGGAAATTGATGTTGTTGCACCAGTTGGCCCAGCTGTCTCCGCGCTCGGATTTGTCTATAGGATGACGGAACTTGTACACCCAGTAGTTGCCTTCGTAGTCAGGGTCGCCCATAACCATCTCCGCCTTGCCGCTCTTGTTCACGGCTATGTGGCCTCCGTTGTTCACGGCTCCGCGGCGAAGGTCGTTCTCGTCGAACTTGTCATACATCTCCTTGTAGGTGCGGACCTGAGCCCAGTAGGCGTTCTGCTCGTGAGGAACTCCATCTATGGTTCCGACCTGGCCGCCGTAAAGAGAATTGCTGACGGTGTTGTCGAACTCCACGTCGAATATATATTCGCTGTTATGCTCGTGCTTGCCGTCAAACTGGGAGAAATAGTCCTCTACCAAGGCATATTTTCCGCTGTCTATCACGGTCTTGCAGGCCTCGACAGCCTTCGCTGCGGCGGTAGCGTCCTTAAGAGGTTCGCCGGACATCTGCAGATATGCCCTGGCCTTAAGGGCCGTGGCGGCATATTTGGTGGCGTGGCCCACGGTGTTGGTTACAGGAAGAAGTTCCTCGGCCATCTCATAATCTGCGATGACCTGCGCATAGACTTCGCTTAGAGGCTTCTTCTCCGTGTCGAGCTTGGATACGTCGGTGGTCTCCGACAGTACGAGCGGCACCTCGCCATAATAGCGCGCAAGCTGGAAATAGAACCACGCGCGAAGAAAATGCGCTTCGCCCAGAATTCTGTTTCTGTCATCATTGGACACCTCGCTTCCGGTATAGGCATTGAGGCGGTCGATAACGACATTGGCACGCTGAATGCCCAGGTACTGCATAAACCACACCTTCTCCACGAAGATGCTTTCAGGGGTGTAGGTATAGTTGCCGATGAGGTCCTCTCCGTTGTTGCCGGATGACACGTAGGCCTCGTCGGTTCCTATCCTTCCCCAGTACATAAGTCCGGTGAAATAGTTCCCGTAGCGGTGCTGAGCATCCCATTCGACAGATGTGAAGGTATAGTACACACCTGTGAGGGCCATATCAAAGTCACTGGCAGTCTTGAAGAAATTATTCGTAGTGATGTTGCTTTCTACGGTAGTTTCCAGGAAATCGCAGGAAGCAAGCATAGAGGCACAAGCCAAAGCGGCAATAATTCTTTTAGCTTTCATAATCCTTTATCTCCTATCTGAATGAAACATTTACTCCCAGCGTGAAAGTTCTCGCGTGAGGGAAGTTGCCGTAATCGAATCCCTGCGACAGAATAGCCGATGCGCTGTTCTGGCTGATACCCACTTCAGGGTCGTATCCGGAGTACTTTGTGAAAGTGTAGATATTGTCCGCCGACAGATACACCTTGAGACTCTCCGTGTGCTTTGTCTTTGAAACGATTCTGCCCGGAACTGTGTAGGTAAGTCTGGCAGAAGAGAATCTCAGATAGGATGCATCTTCCACGAAGGCGGATGAGACCATATTCTTCGGGATCTGCGCATAATATCTGGACGACTGGTTGTCCACTGTCCATCTCTTGTTCCAGGCGGCAGTCTGGTTGGACCCGTCACCGTTAAAGAAGGCTATGGCGGCATAATTGGCATTATACAGGTCGTTACCTATCGAATACTGGAATCCGAGATAGAGATTAAAGGATCTCCAGTTAAACGTGGTAGAAAATGCGCCGTAATACTTAGGAAGGAAGTTTCCTATGACTTCACGATCATTGTCGTCGATTTTTCCGTCACCGTTCTTGTCCCAGAGCTTGAGTGATCCCGGCTGTTCACCGACACCCTGACTTGGAACGCCATCCTTTAACGTGTAAATATATGTACCAGGCTTCGATGTGCTTTCCTTCGCAGTAAATTCATCCAACTGATACAGGCCAATGGCTCTATATCCATAGAGTTCACCTACCGATCCACCTTCCCGCAGGATAACTGCATTCTGTCCGCCCAGACAGGTGATTCCGAGGTAGATCGGAGCGCCATTCTGGCCAAGCTGAAGGATCTTCGAGTTATTATGCGAAATATTGGCATTCACGGTCCACTGGAAATCGCGGGTGTCTATTACGGTAGCGTTCATCGACAGCTCAATGCCGGTATTCCGGATGCTGCCTATGTTCTGCCAGGCCTTGGTGTAGCCGGAGATGTTGAGCACCGGAGCCTCGAGAAGAAGGTCGCGAGTAGTCTTGTTGTAAAGATCCACATCGACATGCAGTCTTTCATCCAGCACGCCCAACTCTAGTCCGAGGTTGTATTCCAGGGTCTTCTCCCAGGTAAGGTTCTCATTGGCCAGGGTCACGGGCGACTGGCCTATGCTTATACCGTTACCGAAGGCGGTAGATGTCGTGTAAAGTTGTGCAAATGAACCGGATGTAGGAACATTGGAGTTACCGACCTCACCCAGCGAAGCACGAAGCTTTAGCGTGCTGACACTATCGTTATACTTAAGGAACTCCTCCTGCTTGGCATTCCAGGCCAAGGCGCCGGAAAAGAATGAGCCCCACTTATTCTTGATAAAAGCGGATGTACCGTCACGACGGAAGGTGAACGTTCCTATGTAGCGGTCATCGTAGGCGTAGTTGCCACGGAAAATGAACGAGAGCATTGAACTCTTGCTCGTATTCGAATATGAATGGAAGTCCTTCGCAAGCGAAAGGTTGTTGTACCCGAGGGATTCGTTGCTGAAAGACGAAGCCTCGGTGGCGTTGTAGTAGTATCTGGAGCCCTGCTCCGTCACACCGGCCATAAGGTTGACCCTATGGACGTCGTTGAAGACAGGCGACCAGGTAAGAGTGTTCTCGTTAATCCATCCGAAGCTGGATATATTGGCCATAATAGCTTGTCCATTATACAGATATCCACGTGGAGTGGTGGTCGGATAGAACTGCTTGTCGGCCATAGCGTAGTCATCGAATCCGGCGGTTACCTTCAAAGTAAGATCATCCAGGATATCATACTGCGCATAAGAATTCGCGATGGTACGGCTAAGGATTTTCTTCATCTTTATGTCGTTGGCCATCGTAACAGGGTTCTGCCTGTTGCCGTCATTGTAGGCATTGATCATATACTGCTCTACTCCAGCCCTACGGAAAAGGGTCTGGGTCTCGGTGTCGGTCAAGTCGAACGGCTGAGTAAGCAGAGCGCTCATAATGGTACCCACCGCCGTACCGTCACCTCCCGATGTAGGCACGCCGTCATCTATGATTCGGCTATAGTTGACATCCACGCCAATCTTGAACCTGTCGGTGAACTTGTGGTCGATATTGGCCTTGCCCGTAAGCTTCTGCCAATTGGTGCAGATGACGATGGACTCGTTCTGCATATATGATGCGCTCACCAGGAAATTGGTCTTGTCAGTAGAGTGCTGAAGAGAAAGATTGTGGTTCTGAATAAAACCTGTGCGATATATTTCTTTCTGCCAATCAATGCTCTTTATACGATTGTAATCGAAATTGCGGAGATTGCCGTCAGCATCGCTGAACAGGAGATATGAAGGGTTCAGAGTATTCATCATAGAAGCATAACTCTGAAAATCAAGCATATCGTATGTGTGTGGAATATTCTGGACGCTCACATATCCGTTATACTGAATGCGTCCGGAAGACGCCTTACCTTTCTTGGTGGTAATCATTATGACACCGTTCGCACCGCGGTTACCATAGATAGCCGTAGAAGAAGCGTCCTTCAGAACCTCTATACTGGCGATGTCCTCGGTGTTTATCATCGCGAGTGAACTCATCTGCGAATCGAGTCCCGACATACCAAGTCCGGAAGAAGTGGACACATCCCCAAGAGGGAATCCATCCACCACGATGAGAGGCGAAGTGGATCCCGACAGAGAGGACGCACCGCGAATCAACATCTTGGATGCGGCACCTGGCTGACCGCTGGTGGACGACACCATAAGACCGGCGACGCCACCCTTGAGTGCGTCATCCACAGAGAAAAGAACCTGGTTTTTAAGATTATCCGAGCTAATGGATGCCACAGACCCGGTAAGGTCCTGGCGACGTGCCGTACCGTAACCGATAACTACGGCGTTGGCCAGCATATCAGCGTCGGATTCAAGAACAAAATCGATGACGGACCTTCCTGAAACAGCCTTTTCGCAATCCTGATAGCCCAGGAATGTGGCTACCAGGATTACGTCTGAAGACTTTACGCTTATGCTGTATTTTCCGTCATCGTCCGTGGTAGTGCCATACTGCGTACCCTTCTGGTACACATTGGCCCACGGAATAGGATCTCCATTACTGTCCGTAACACGACCCGTGACCTGATGCTGGGCGAAAGCGATGCCCGGCACCGTCACGAGAAGTGAAAGCAAGAAAAACAGGCGTTTCATTCGTGTCTGATTATTTTTCTATAAGATTGATCTGAAGTTCATCAAGATATACGGTGGCACCAGCGCCGGAGATACCCATACAGAGGTAGCAGTTGTGGTAAACCTTTTCGGCATCTCCAGTAGGAGTGAACTCGAATGTGTATTTGGTCCATTCAGAATTCAGAAGGCCCTGGAAATCATAGGTACCATCTTCCTTTACGCTGACGGTGGTGATGGCTCCTTCAAGAAGTTTGGTCTGTGCGCTTACCTCGAAATTACCTCCGATATATTCCTCCCAGTAGGTAGCGGCTGCAAGTCCGCGGAGAGAATCGTTGAGCCAGTCAGGAACCCAGGAGAACACATTGAACCAGTAGCAGGCGGCGGGGCCGTCAGCCTTGAGCCAGAATGAAAGCTCGTAGGTCTTTCCGGCCTCGAGGGTGGCGTTGGTAGGCCAGCTGTTGCGGTGCGCAACCTCGTACATGTCTGAACCGTTGGTAATCTTTGAAATATCAAGTTTCAGGGCCTTGGCAGTTCCGTTCGCACCGCCCTCGACTATGGTCATAGTCTCAGGATGTTCTCCTGCAGCTGAATCATCAGGGAACTTGACCCAGTTGTACCACGCGAGATTGGTCTCGCCGGACTCGAATCCGTAAACGTCGAACTTGTCATCGTCGAGAATCTTGAAAAGAGGATAGTTGCCGGCGATAAGAGAAGATGTAAGATTAAGTTTGGCTCCGTCAAAAGCGCGTACGACCTCGCAGGTGACGGTTACGCTGTTGATCTGGTCGTTCCATACCACCTTAGGAGAAGCCTCAGAAGAAGTAGAAGGAGTAGCTCCCGGGAATGACCATGAATATGTCACATCACCTCCTGCCGCGTTCTTGAAGTCAGCAAGAGAGAATGTAATCTCCTTACCCTTAGGGGCGCATCCGTGCTCTGTAAGACCATCTGCCGCGATGCTGGCAGAGAACACATCCTTTACTTCTATAGATTTGGTGACCTCATCCTTGGTTCCGTCAGCATAGTTGACGGTAAGGGTGACGGCTTTGGAACCGGCCTTTGAGAACACTACCTCCACGATGGCCTCCGATGAAGTGGCCGGTGTGGCGTCCTCAAATGTCCAGGTGCGTGAACTTACATTGATGGAAAGGTCCTCGACCGTTACCGTCTCCCCCACGATGGTCTCGGCAGGAATGGAATAGGCGAAGTCCTTGTCGATAGCCTTTTCCTTCTCAGTGCAGGAAACGGCTGCGAACATACAGCATACAGCTGCTGTCAATAAAAGAGTTCTTTTCATAACGATTGGTATTAGTAAGTTAAAAATTTCGTGTCATCAGAACACGGCACAGGCATCCCGGAGCCGTCGTCCGAAACAAATGTATGCAATAAGATGCCAAACAGGCATTCACAAATCGTTCATAATTTCGCACTTTTAAAATAAAGTGCAGATGCCTAGCCCTTATAATCTCTCGGGAGCACGCCAAACTCAGCGAAGAATATCTTCGAGAAATAAGACATGTTGTTGAATCCCACAGCGTTCATAACCTGGGCAACCGTCATTCCTGAGCCGGAAGACAGAAGCTGGGCCGCACGCTTTAGCCTGATACTGCGTACGAACTGTATGGCCGACATCCCCGTGATAGATTTGATTTTCCTGTAAAGCTGAGGGCGTGAATAGCCCACGTTCACACACAGTTCATCCACTCCGTAATCCGTCTCGCCCATATGCTGCTCTATGTCTTCAATCAGACTCCGGATGAACATCGAGTCCATAGGGGTGGCCGTAACGGCGGAAGGCTCTATGTTCACCTCTGTTCTGAAAGCCTGCCTCATACATTCCCTCTGAAGTATCAAATTATCTATGCGTAAGAACAATAGCTCTGAATGAAACGGTTTTGTTATATAATCGTCGGCCATCATCTGATAGCCTTCCATCTTATAGATCGGCAGGTCTCTGGCCGACAGGAGGATGACCGGAATGTGTGAAGTGACCTTATTCTCCTTAATGCGTCGGCAAAGCTCCAGTCCGTTGGCCTTAGGCATCACCACATCGGTCAGCACGAGATCCGGCTGCTCGGTCATGGTCCTGTCATAGCCTTCCTCGCCGTCCGCCGCAGTTATAACGTTGTATCTGGCGGACAGAAGCTGGGCGAGATATTCACGAAGTTCGGCGTTGTCATCAACCACCAGCACCAGATGCTCCCTCTCGGCTCCGCTCCTGGCGCCTTCGGTTCCGGCCGGCAGAAATTCCGTAAGAGGGTCATAATTGGAGATATGGTCGCTGTTCTCATAGTTGCGGTCTATGTCTTCAGGCTTGAACTGGTCGGAACCGTAAGGCAACAGCACATAGAATGTGGTCACTCCGCCCGGTACGGACTCCACCCAGATTTTTCCGGAATGCGAAAGCACTGACGATTTGCTTATCGCCAAGCCTATACCCATTCCCCCTCGGTCATTGTTCTTTCCTTGGCGAAAACGATCGAACACATACGGAAGATCCTCCGGAAGGATGCCAATTCCGAGGTTAGACACGCTCAGCAGCGCCCCGTCGGCGGTGTCCCTGAGGATAATGTCGATCTTGCCTCCGCGCTCCGGCGAATACTTTATCGCATTGGACATCAGGTTGAGAACCACCTTCTCCATACTGTCCTTGTCTATAAACAGCTTGCGCGGTAGCTCACTAATGTTCATATTGAACTCATAGCCGCGCGACTTGGCCAGCGGCTGGAAGAGAAGACAGATCTCCTGAACGAAACGCGCGAAATCCACCTCCACCACGTGCAGGCGCACCTGGCCGTTGTCATATTTTCGAAGATCCGTCACGCTTTCTATATGCTTCTGCAGAATTCTCACGCTCTTTTCCACCAGTTGCAGCCGGCTCAGCGTCCCCTTGCCGAGATTCGGATTGCTGAGCAGCTCCTCGACCGGCGTGCTTATGAGGGTGAGCGGAGTACGGATTTCGTGCATAAAGTCAGTGTGGAATTTAAGTTCCTTCTCATTACGCTCCCGCTGCTCTTCCTTCAACTTCTCCTCCAGGTCCTGTTTGTGTTTTATCTCAGATCGTTTCTTCAGATATATCGCCAACGCGACCACGGCCGCAAGCAGCAGCGCCCCATAACAGATCATAGCGGCAGGAGAAGCATACCACGCCGGCATTATCCTTATCTGTAAGGATACCGGGGTCCCACTCCATACGCCATCACTGTTAGACCCATATACATAAAAGACGTATCTGCCTGGGCGAAGGTTTGAATATACGGCCAAGGCATTCTTCCCGTCCGTATAATGCCACGCATCATCCCAACCCTTAAGTATATACCGATACTGATTCTTCTCCGGAAGACTATAATGCATCGACGAGAAACGTATCACGATATTGTTCATCGAATGCTGAAGTCTCAGCGGTCCTGCCACCCCGAATGATGGATCTCCATTCACGGCCAGGCCCGTAATCTTGACCTTAGGCGCTATAACATTATCCTTTATGTCCTTAGGCGAGAAAAGATTAAATCCGTTCACCCCGCCGAAAGCCAACCTGCCGTCGGAAAATCCGGCCGCATCCCAAATCTTGAACGAATTGCTCTGCAGACCATCCTTCCTGGTGAACACCCTCACCGCACCGGTCCGGGGATTAAACCGCGTAATGCCGAATCCACCAAGCCAGAAGTTACCATTATCATCCTCCAATATGGATTCAAACTCGTTATTCACAAATTCCGGACAGGTGGTCTTGTTATAGATTCTGAATTCCGGCTCCGAAGCGTCAGAAGTCATCTTCGCCAGGCCAAGTCCGAGGATAGATACCCACAAACTGTCATCGGCACTTTTATGGATGAACGACACGAACTCCCCTGCACTGTCTTCCGAACGCACGAACACGCGGTCGATCCCGGCGATACTGCCGTCCTGCGCGCACTTGATGCGGTTAAGGCTCGCCCTGGTGCCCACCCAGACAGTGGTGCCGTCTATAAGTATATCTGTAGTGAAATCGTCGCTCAGCGAATTGGCATCCTTCGAAGAATGGGCGATATTGGCCCACTCCCCCGCCTTCAACCCTGACCGCCATACCCCGGACGCGGTGGTGATCCACATCCTTCCGAAGCTGTCGCAAGCCAATTTAAACACGCTAAGCGTGCCCGGAAGTCCGCTGACGGTCGATAAAGCGAACGGACGGCCGCTGACGCACTTTTCCACTTCGGAACGTCTGACCAAGGCCACGCCGTTATCCCACGAGCCAAGCCAGATATTACCCTCAGCATCCTCGTAAATGGCGGAAATCGGCATCGAGCGGAATCGAGAAAGCGAGCTGCTGCGGACCCTGCGAAGCACATTCCCGTTCAGAACAGCCAGAGAGCCGTCTCGCGACGATACCCATAGCCTGTCGTGGTTGTCCACGAACATCGTGACCACCTGGTGTCCATTATCAGGGAAAGGATCCCAAAGACCGAAAGCACGATTGGTCTCGGTACTGCGAAAGCATCCGCTGCCGTTCGTGCCTATCCACAACACGTCCGAACTGTCGCAGAAGATCGTAGACACCTCTATCTCGGAACCGCGCGAAAGCGAATTCCACGGAACTATGTCACCGACAAGACAGCACTCCCTATCATATTTCAGGATGCCGTTACGCGCTGTGCCCACCACGAATCCATCACCGGCGCCACTCAAAAAGGCACTTCTGGAATCCAGCCTGTTTATCTGGCGGACAGATTCCGAGCGCACGTCGTAGATATATGTGCCCTGATATGAAGTCACGAGTATCTCCGCGTCCGAAAGCCTTAAAAAATCTGTGGCGAATATCCCGTTGCAGACTATCCTGAGCCCATCCTGAACGCTGAACACCCCTATTCCGCGGCCAATTCCCACCAGCACGTCGTCTGCGTCCAGAGTGCAGCCCGACAGGCACACATCCCCGAATGACCAGGAAGTGACGTTATATCCGTTCTTGTCTTTCTTAATCTGCGAAAGCCCGGAATTGGTACAGGCCCAGACAGACTGTCCGTCAGAAGAAGCGAATATGGAATTGACGCAGTTGCTCGCCACGTCGAGCGTAGTCACAAATTTGTCCTCACTCGTGTTATATATGGTCAGACCGCCATTTTCGGTTCCTGCATACAGAAGATTATCCACCAGAAGAAGCGAACGTATCCTGGAGCTTTTCAGAATAGAGCTGGACATATCCCAGGATCTAAGCTCATTGCCATCATACCGGCACAAACCCGAATATGTTCCTATCCAGATATATCCGTCCCGGTCCTGAACGATGGAAGACACATCGGTGTGCGGGAGCCCCTCGTCTATAGACAGCTGCTCCATATAAGAATAGGACTGTGCCCCCGCCGGCAGAACCGTCGAGAGCACAGACATTACGCTCAATACACCCTTAAGAAAACTCTTCATAGGTGCAAATTTAGCTCAAATTTTCTAGTCTTCCGACTCCGCCATCTTCATAGCCTCGCTGAAGGCAAGTTTACCGTTGAAACACATCAAAGCGCCATCATCCGGGGTGAATATTATGAGGTCCTGCACAGTGGCGCCGTCGTCGAGTATCTTCCCGTACATTCTTACCTTCTCGCCATCTTCCTTCGTCTCAATTATAAGATCCACATTCTGCGACAGGATTTCCTGCACGCCGGCGTTGAACCTGGCCCTGTCACTCTCTGACGCGTCCTCATAATCGACCATAAGCATACCCTTGACGCCATTCATCACTGCGAAAGCGGACTTCATCTCCTTTACTTCCGACTCGTCCATCTCCAGCTCCTCCTTGGAGGCGGACTTCATTGCGAGCTTCATCACATCCATCATAAGGCCGCCCACCTTCAGCACTTCGAAGCCTTCGACCTTGTCGAAATTTCCGGCCAGCTTGGCGAGTTGCGAATATGTGCTGCCCTTCGCATTAAGGCATACCGTACCGATCAGCAAGGCAATGCAGACGCTTACAAACCTTCTCATACCGCTACCTTATAAGTTCACCCACCTTGTTCTTGTCTATACTGCCTTCAAGGCACAAGAACGTGGCTTCGTCATTTTCATACGTCAGCAGAACCAGGCTTTTTATGATATTCCCTTCCGTAATGGTGTAGATCCGCACCTGCTCGTCTTCTTCATTGGCCTCCATCATCAGCTCATATTCACCCTTCGTGACCAGAGACTGCACTTCGCCGCGCAGCTTTTTCGAAAGACGGACATTGTCCTCTATCTCCACGACATAGAATCCCTTCAACTCCTTTATGGCGTCCATCCCCTCCTCTTCGAGTTCAGGAAGTTTTCCCATCATCGAAAACATTGAAGGAGAGATATATACGGCCGACACGCCCTTTTCTCCCGAATATTTGCTGTAAATGTCCTTTGCGCTGTTCTGTGCGAACATACTTACTGATGCGAGCATTAGAGCCGCCATTAAAACTATCTTTTTCATAATGCAAATTATTTATTATCAAACATTTTACCGACCTTATGAAGCTGAGCTCCGGTTTCGCGCGCCAATCCTTCACCCTTCTCTATCCGGTCACTTATCATCTTTAACGATTTTTCCATCTGTGCATAGGCCAATTCCGGATTATCAAACGTATCCACAAGTTCGGCATTCTTCCGATCCGGGGCCAATGCCCATATAAACACACCCACTGCCACGGCCGCCGCAGCGAATGCCCAGGCCATCCTGCGCCGCAGCGTCCTGCGGGCCAGACTCATCTGAGTGCGGGCATTCTGCTCGCTGATACCCGTGCGTGCAGTGATCTCATCATAGCTGCATCCGTCCACGGCACGCCCCACCATCACCTTCTTCTGCCCTTCGGGAAGCTTTTCCACCTCCGCGAGCGTGGCCGCGAGCTGTTCCTTCAGTGCCAACCTTTCCTCGATCCCCGGCTGCTCTTCAGCCAGGTCAGCGGGCATCTGAGTGCAGTTCCTGTTCTCTGCGCTTTTCAGTTTGTCCAGACACTGGCGCTTGATAACGGAATAGCAATACGACTTCGGAGAATCTATCTCCGAGAGACTGTCCCTTCTGTTCCAGAGCTTTACATACAGGTCCTGCACCATATCCTCCGCATCGTCGCAGGAAGACAGGAGCGAGGCCGCATAATCTACCAGCGAGTCTCTATATGTTAAAAAATCTTCGTATTGCATAATTGTCCCTTGACTACATTTTACTTTTTCAGCGTTGCCGTACAGCCTCTTCGTTTTCCGCTTCCACCGTGCCGTTCCCGCGCTTACATCTTAAAGACGACAAAGTACGAAAAATGTTAAAACAAATGTCCGGAAAAGTTCTCAAGATTATTTATCGTGCTGTCCTTTGTGCCGTTATGAGCTATACGAGAAGGAATAAAAATCCGCTACACTGCCGGGCTTACCGGTAGAGAATAGTCCAAGTGTAATGCCAGTGAAACCACCGTTACTTTCAGTACTGATGAATCTGGCGTTCGCCTGGCCTATTTCGTTATAATGAACCCCGTCAGAAGACCAGGAGAACTTGTAAAAGTTATCATCGCCCTCCACCCTAAGGTACACAACGCCCTTATCTATCTTATATTCAGTTTCTTTCAAGATAGAGCCAAGCCTTATTCTAAAAGCGAGGACTCCATCCCGTTTCAGGTATATGTCATAATGGGCGTCAGCCTCCATATAAACAGACAAACCAGCCTCTGCCGAAGCATTCTTGCCTACTTTCACCGCCGTCTCAGCCGTAAAGAATATGTCCTCCTGACGATGACCTATAAAGGTAGGCGACACCTCAGTCTCCTCTATACCCTTTCCAGCCTTCAGTCTAAGAGATTGGCCTGTAAAAGAATAATTCTCGAAAAACGGATTACGGATATAGATCCACTCAGGCCCGAACGAGTCCTTGCTGAAGTCAAGCGAGAAATCGGACGGTCTGGCAGCGCTCTGCGGAAGAGTTGGCACATCCATATATAGATCAAGGGCCTTGTTCTCCACTACCGGCCATTGGCCCTCATCCCACTTCACAGGTGTCATAAAAGTCTCTCTGCCAAGCAGATGGTAATTCCCTCCCTGAGTTCTGAATCCTAGACAGCACATCCACCAGCTGCCGTCGTGCGCCTGTACCAGATCTCCGTGGCCAATCCCCTGAATAGGATTGCCTTGCGAGAAATGATTACAGTGAGTGACGATAGGGTTATCGGGATTAGCCTCATACGGCCCGTCGATATTACGGCTTCTAGCTATCGTGATGCAGTGGGCATACTCCGTACCGCCCTCAGCTATAAGCAGATAATACCATCCGTCCTTAAAGTAGAGGTGAGGTCCTTCAGGAAAACGTCCGCCTGTTCCGTTCCAGAGTTTCTTAACTTCGCCAAGTCGTTCTCCAGTCATAGGGTTAATCTCAAAAAGCACTATCCAACCATCGTTCGTACCTGTGTACCAGCATTTTCCTTCGTGGAAGAACAACGAAGGATCGATTCCGCCCTGATCTATCCAGACCGGATCCGACCACTCCCCTGCAGGATCGGTGGTGTGCACGATAAAATTCCCTTTCCCGCTACAATTCGTAGTAATCATATAGAAAACACCATCGTGATGACGTATAGTCGTCGCATAGATTCCGCTCCAGGAGCGCGCTCCTGCCAATTCAAGCTGCGAGCGACGCGTAAGGACATTGCCGATCTGTTCCCAATTCACGAGATCACGGCTGTGCAGAATCGGCACTCCGGGGAAGAACTGGAACGAACTGTTCACGATATAATAATCTTCCCCCACGGCACAAATACTGGGATCGGGATGAAAACCTTTGATAATCGGATTAGTGTAGCCCTCTGTACGGCCTTCGTTAGAAGTCGCCTGCGGGACTATAGCCAGGACAGACGCTATCAGCAATGTTAGCAAGTGCATATTAATTATGGTTTATTCTACAACTCACCAAGTTACAAAAAATCGAGCAATTCAAAGCCACGAAGCCGGAATATCTGCACGAAAGAGAGATAAAAAAACGTATCTTTACCATATTAAACTTTTTTTGACACCGAAGCATGAATATTCTTACTTCTATCCTTATGATGGTACTAGAGGTACTCGTCACCAAACCGGAAGCGAACCCGTCAGGAAAGCACCTAACGATGAGAGAGGCCACCATCACACGCAGCGTATACCCTAAGACGGCCAGACTTCCACGACCTGTCCTACAGGAAGCCGCATTCTTCGAAAAAGACGGAAGTGTCTATTATATAGAAGGTACCGACACGCTGACAGTTGCCCTTCGTGAAGAAGACTCCATCTACGGAACCACAGTTAGCCGTAACGAATTCGGAATAGATGGAGGTGTATTTCCTTCGCCAAGCGGAAAACGTTGCGCTTACTATCAGAAAGACGAAAGTCAGGTAAGAAGTTTCCCTATTCTGGATATAACTACCGCCTCTAACGCTCCGTTGAAATACCCTTTCGCCGGCACCGGCAGCGAGAGAATCAGCCTCTGGGTGTATGATACCGCTACAGGCTCCCACACCCAGATTCGCTGCACGGACTTCGAAGAAGACAGATACCTCACACAGGTCACTTGGCACGAAGACAAGCAGATTCTGATCCAGGTGCTGGACCGCACGCAGAGCCGAATGCACCTTAACATCTACGATGTCGCCACGGGAGAACTGGTTAAAACCGTGCTCACCGAACAGAACGACGCTTGGGTAGAACCGTATGGAGGGATGCATTTCATCTCCGAAGACGTGTTCATCTACAGCACGGACAATCGCGACGGCTATAAAAACCTCTACCTGGTGGACCTTAATACCTGCGAAGTCAAAAGACTTGTAGGCACTGACGCCGATATAGAATTGGCAGGTACAGATAAGAACTACATCTACTACACATCAGCAGAGGTTTCCCCCGCCGAGAATCATCTTTTCAGAGTGAAAGTCACAGGGCGCCAGGCTCTTAAACAGATAAAAATCGGCCGTCCACAGAGACTCACGAAAGAATCCGGATGGCATAACATCATTATGGGCGATGGCGAATACACTGACATATTCAGTAGCTTCGATAATCCGGGCTGGAGCAAAGTCTTCTCCACTGACGGCCGCCTGAAAAAGACGCTTCTCGAAGCTGAAGACCCGCTGAAAGACTACGCCACTCCGCAGGTCGAATTCGGCACAGTTCCTTCAGCCGACGGAAAATACGAGAACCACTACCGCCTGCTTTACCCTCTCGGATTTGATCCCCAGAAGCAGTATCCACTCATAGTCTATGTCTATGGAGGTCCTCATTCTCAGATGGTTAACGACTCTTGGCTGGGAAATATCCGTATGTGGGAGATGCTTATGGCTCAGCGCGGTTATATCGTCTACGTGCAGGATAACCGAGGCACTCAAAGGCACGGCACCGATTACGAGAAAGCCATCAACCGACATTGCGGCCAGGCCGAGATGGCAGACCAGATGGTGGGCATCAACCGCCTGCTGGAGCAGCCTTGGGTAGATTCCTCACGCGTAGGCGTTCACGGCTGGAGCTATGGCGGTTTTATGACGATCTCCCTCAAACTTACCTACCCTGATGTCTTCAAGGTAGCCGTGGCCGGTGGACCTGTCATAGACTGGAAATGGTACGAGGTAATGTATGGCGAACGCTATATGGACACGCCGCAGACTAATCCTGAAGGATTCGAGCAGACGAGCCTTCTTGAAAAGGCCTCCGCACTGACCGGACATCTGCTTATCTGCCAAGGAGCTATCGACAACGTAGTCCTCTGGCAGCATTCGCTCTCATTCGTCCAGAAATGCATCGATGCCGGCCGTCAGGTGGATTACTTCCCGTTCCCCAAAGCCTATCATAATATGACCGGCCTGGAGCGCGTCTATCTGTACGATAAGATCACTGACTATTTCGACCTGCACCTATAAAACACGGAAGCCACCTGTCCGGAGAAATTTTTACAAATAAAGTCCAAAGCATTATAATATAACAATATACATAGTAAAAATTATTTTTTGATTTAAAATGCACGCATACATCGAACAGAACAAAGACAGATTTTTTGAAGAGCTATTCTCTCTTCTGCGCATTCCTTCGGTAAGCGCCAAGCCTGAGCACAAACAGGACATGGTCCGCTGCGCCCAAAGACTGTCAGAGCTGCTTCTGGAAGCCGGAGCAGACAAAGCCGGAGTCTATCCAAGTGATGGCAATCCGGTGGTTTACGGTGAGAAGATCATCGATCCTAATGCCAAGACCATCCTCATCTACGGCCACTACGACGTGCAGCCGGCAGAACCGCTCGAAAAATGGAATTCAGACCCTTTCGAGCCCGAGATCCACGACGGAGCCATCTGGGGACGCGGGGCCAATGACGATAAAGGCCAGCTCTTTATGCACGTCAAGGCATTCGAGCACGAGGTCAGAAGCGGTCTGCTTCATCATAATGTCAAATTCATGTTCGAAGGAGAAGAAGAGATCGGCAGTCCAAGCCTTCCTAAATGGATACGCGAGCACAAGGACCTGCTCAAGGCCGACATCTGTCTGGTATCAGACACCACTATGATAAGCGACAAGGTGCCAAGCATCAACTGCGGTATGCGCGGTCTAAGTTACCTGGAAGTAAAAGTGACCGGCCCTAACAAGGATCTGCACAGCGGACATTACGGTGGTGCAGTGGCGAATCCTATCACCGTCCTCTGCGAGATGATAGCCTCGCTTCACGATGAGAATCAGAAAATCACCATACCGGGATTCTACGATAAGGTCGTAGAGCTGAGCCGCGAAGACAGGGAACTTCTCGCCAAGGCACCTTTCGATCTGGATGAATACAAGAAGTTCCTGGACATAGACGAAGTCCGTGGAGAGACAGGATACACCACCCTCGAGCGTACCGGCATCAGACCTTGTCTGGACGTGTGCGGCATTTGGGGCGGCTATACCGGAGTAGGTGCCAAGACCGTACTGCCAAGCGAAGCTCACGCCAAGATCTCTATGCGTCTGGTACCGAACCAGCGCAGCGAAGAGATAACGAAACTGTTCAAGGACTATTTCGAGAGCATCGCACCGCGTGACGTGAAGGTGGAAGTTACTCCGTGCGAAGGCGGAGACGGATTCTTGATTCCTATCAGTTCTCACGCCTACAAGGCCGGATCACGCGCGATAGCCGAGGTGTACGGAATAGAGCCCGTGCCAAGCCGAGGCGGCGGAAGCATCGCCGTATTGGCAGAAGTGCAGAAAATACTGGGCATAGATCCTCTCCTGATGGGATTCGGCCTGGAACGCGACACCATCCACTCCCCTAACGAAAGCTACCTTCTAAGCCAATTTTTCGCCGGAATGGAATCCCTCGCCCTGTTCTACAGATACTTCTAAACACCAAACGGGTCGACTGAAATCTCCAGCCGGCCCGTTCCCATCAAATATTAATACAGACAAAAACCTATCTTGAAACAATTTTGCAGGTAGCCTTCCGCAGACCTTTGGCAGAGACTTCCACCTTAATGTCTCCGGCAGACTTGGCACTCGACACTATCACGGTGAGCTGTCCACTAAAAAGATGCATCTTAGGCTCGTGGAAAGGCTCCAGGCAGGTCGGATCGCCATTGGCTATGGCCCTGAATGACCCGGCTCCGCTTACCTTGACCTTTACTTCACGGCTGTCGACAGGCACCGGATTACCGTTCTTATCCACCACGCTGACAGTTATATAGCACAGATCACGGCCATTGGCCTGAAGTTCACTGCGCGCTGGGTCCAGCACGAGAGACTGCGCCTTTCCGGCAGTACGGATGGTCTTCTCGGCCACCGCCTTGCCGGCATCGTCATAAGCTACGACCTTGATTTCACCCTTCTGATAAACTACATCATTCCACATCAGACGGAAACGTTGCATCGCCTTTTCTCCGGTACACGGGGTTTCTCCGTCGGAATTGGCCTTCTGCCTTACGCCCTGAGATACGCCGTTGATGAAAAGCTCGGCGGACGGGTAGGAAGTATATACGAAGACTGGGGTCACCTCCCCTTCCCTTCCGGGCCAAGTCCAATGCGGAAGCACGTGAAGAGTCGGCGAAGTCTCGTTCCAGATGCTGCGATAAAGCCAGAAACGATCCTTTGGAAGAGATGCCAGATCGAGAGCTCCGAACATAGATGAGTGATTAGGCCAAGCGTCCGTGTCATAAGGAGACGGTTCGCCCAGATAATCCACACCGGTCCAGAGGAATTGGCCCATACACCAAGGATAATCCTCATCTGCGGCGAAGTCGTCATCCGGGATGTTCGACCATTCGCAGTACTCCGTATCATAAGAAGAGCTCTGATGATCGTCATAAAGCCTGTCCGGACCTATCTCGGCAGGGAAACGGTAAACTCCGCGCGAGCTTACGGTCGAAGCATTCTCCGTTCCGAGCAGAAGCTTCTGCGGTAAGATCGCATAAGCCTGAAGATACCTGTTCGGCTTATAATTATAGCCTACAATATCAAGCACAGAAGCGAATCCGTTATTATGCACGGCATCGAACTGATCCATTCCACAGGTCACGGGACGGGTAGGATCCTCACGATGACATATACTCTGGAGCCAGGCGGCCGTCTTAGGACCTTCGGCAGTACCCTGAGAAGGCACTTCGTTACCTATACTCCACATAACCACAGCAGGATCGTTCCTATAATGATGTAACATATTAAGCAGATCCTTCTCCGCCCACTTCACGCCATCCCCGCTATCCACGGAGAACCACCTGTTATATCCGTTCTGGCATTTGGCCACATCCCATTCATCGAAACTCTCCACCATAAGCATAAGTCCCATCTCATCACAGATCGAGACGAGTTCCTCTGCTGGCATATTATGAGTAGTGCGAACGGCATTGCATCCCATATCTTTCAGCAAAGCAAGCTGATGACGTAGAGAAGACTCATTCACTGCAGCGCCAAGCGGTCCCAGGTCGTGATGAAGACACACACCCTTGAACTTAATCTGTTCGCCGTTAAGGTAAAAGCCCTTTCCCGGACGAAGTTCTACGCTACGTATGCCGAATCTGGTGCAGACCTTGTCTTCCAGCACCGAGCCGGCCTTCACTTCCGTCTTATAATGGCGATAGAATCCGTCGGCCCAGTCAGTGTGAACATCGGCTCCGCTAAAGACTTCTGTCTTAGCATAATAAAGGGCAGGAGAAGACGGAGACCACAGTGACGGCTCATTTACGGTAAGTATCTGCGTAAATTCGCCATTCCAAAGCTTCTGAGTGTCAGTGGTTTCTGCCACCACGGCACCGCGTGAATCCAATATCTGAGTATGAAGTGTGAGGGACTCCCCTTCCGGCACGCCGTCCACGCGGGTACGCACCTTGACCACGGCATAATCCTCACCCACATAAGGAGTGGTGATATATGTTCCCCACACAGGGACATTGATCTTGGGAAGAGTGATATAACGGACCTTGCGATAAAGTCCAGCTCCCGGATACCAGCGTGAAGATTGAGGTCTGTTCTCCAGCAAGACCGTAATCTCGTTATCCCCTGCCTTCACATAATCGGTTACATCACAGTAGAATGAATTGTAGCCATAAGGCCAGAAACACACCCTCTTATCGCCCACGAACACTTGAGCTTCACTCATTGCTCCATCGAAAAACAGGATGTGCTTAAGTGAATCGGCGGTCGAAGGCTCAACATAAAGATTCCTGCGATATGCACCTTTGCCCACATAAGGAAGGCCTCCGGTGCGACCGGTCTTTACTGTCGCTACTGTCTCGCCATTCTGCGTGACAGCCACAGTCTGAAGGTCGTTGTCGCGGTCGAAAGGCCCGAAAATGGCCCAATCGTGCGGAATCACCACCTTAGACCAACCATCACGTGCGGTGACGTTGTGATCCCCACGGAAGTTCCACTCTTCAAGCAAAACTTCGTTCCTGTCCACTCCGGCATAAGCCAGAATGGAAAGGAACGACCATATGAACACTAAACAAATTTTTTTCATAATTTATTCTCCGAACGGATCGAGGGCTATGGTAGGTCTACCGTTCTCGAATGCGCCCAGTCCGTAGCCGTCATTGTATCCCAGCGGGGCTTCCGGCTCCCAGTAGAACACACCCTTGCAGCAAGACAGAGCCCGGGTCTTCTCCAGAAAATATGTAAGCATCTCCTTGGCCACCTGAGGGTTCGTCACAGGCATACCGGTCTCGCAGATGATGACATCCTTGCCATAGCTTGCATTGACCTTGGAGATATTGCTCAGGCACGCGTCCACTTTTTCTTTCCAATCAGTGCTGTATGCGCCTGCAGCGTCGTCCCACCAGCAAGGATAAAGCGACATTCCTATCATATCGTACTTGCCGCCGTTCACATTAAGGACAGGGAAGATTCTGCTGTAAAGGTCGAGATTATTACCGCTGTCGAGATGAACTATCACCTTGGCATCAGGGAAAACAGCCTTCACGGCATCATAGCAGGCCGTTGTGAGGTCGGCATAATTCTTTCCACTGTTCTCTTTATAAGCGCCAAGCGGCCAAAGCATTCCTCCACGGGTCTCATTACCGGCCTGTACCCATTCTACCTCCACGCCGAACTTCTTAAGAAGACTAAGGACCTCTGTAGTATGAGTAGCGACAGCCGTTTTAAGGTCTTCGATGCCATAGGTGGCCCAGGCGGCAGGGACAGACTGATTTGAAGGATCTGCCCAGGTGTCGCTGAAGTGGAAATCGATCATAATGCGCATTCCCAGCTTCTGGGCGCGTATGGCCTTGACCAGCACGTCTGCGGCACTGCTCCAACCCGCTTCAGGATTAACCCACACGCGAAGACGGATGGAATTCATTCCTATCTGCTTCATCAGGGCCGTACACTCGGTCTCGACACCTTCGGCATTATAGAATTTCATCCCCTTGCTTTCCATCTCGGTAACCCAGCTAATGTCGGCTCCCTTGGCAAATGCAGTGCGGTCGATAACAACAGGATCCTCCCTCTCTACAGGAGTGTGAGGAAGCTCAGAGGATGTGCAGGAACTGCAGGACGCACATACGAGTGCGCCCAGGCAGATTCCGGAAAAAAGTATAGATCTATGTCTTAGCATTTTATTCGAATTTAACAGTTCTGTTCTGAGGGTCGTTAAGGTCGATGGTGACCTTGTATGATCCTGCCTCTACGCTTGGCATAAAGTCAGAAGCCACATCATCGAGAATACCATCCACGTTCTGATCTGAGAAGCACCAGTTCCAATCGGAGTTAACCACGAAGTGGATTCCATATTCTCCCCAGGATGAAGCAGTTATATCAGCAGAGTAGGTCTTGGTAGTCTCATCGAAAGTCATCTGGTTTGCGTCAAGAGACCAGCTGTTGAAGTCGCCTACGATACTGATGGTCTCCACCTTTTCGTACTGCCAAGAGCGATCGGTCATATTAACGGTCACACGGGCATAAGCGGCTGCATCGGAATCGTACCATATATTCCAGCGTGAGCTTCCGCAATAAAGTCTGTACAAGCCTCCGTCCACAGGAGCGGAACCGTAAGCCTTGGTAGTAGAGGCGTCGGAAGTGTCTCCGAATACGAAATTGTACCACGCTGTGAAGTAAAAATACCCCTGATATGTAGAATCGCCGAGAAGAAGCTTTCCGGTAATGTCCGTAGGATTTTTATCTCCGTCTACGCTGTAGATATACAGAAGATCACCGGTAGCGGCCACGTAATCAGGATCATCTGGCCAAGGGTCTTCGTCCCCGCCATCTCCGCCGGACTCACCCTCGGTGAGGCTCCAGGTGTAGTCTGTGACATTGAATGTAAGTGTATAAGTACCAGCCTTATCCACCGTGATGACAGCATCACTCTCCCCTTCCGCAAGTTCGAACGTGCCTGCGGCCGAAGGAACAAGCGAGAACGGATAATCTACGGATGACTTGTCACCGGTGGTGATGTCATAGCGCGCACCCTTTCCGCCGACCTTTACGGTAGCGCCCGCAGCAGCGGTAGTGATGGTGCCGCTGTATCCGCCGGCAGACTTCACATAGGCGAGTTCCACGTCAGCACCCTCCACGGTGGCGGTCACCGCAGGAACGGATACCTGCCACCAGAGCTCGTTGGCAGTATCGGCATATACGTATTGACATCCTGAAGGCTCGGCGAACCAGCAGTTGTTCGATGAGTTAGGAACGAGCGAATATGCTGTCCAGGAGTCGTTGCAGCCCCACTGAACGCCGTCCGCAGCCACAAAGTAGCAGTTGTACCAGCCCGATGCGAGCACTGCAAATCCCTCATACAGGGTCGGCGTGGCGGCCTTGGCGGTGAGTTTGGCGAGAACGGTCTCGGTATTGTACCTGTCCACGATGTTCATAAATCCGGTCTCGACTGCGAACGGAGTGACCTTGAGGGTCAGGGTCTCGCTGTAATTGGCGGACGAACCGAGCACTATGGCCAGACGCACATAGATGTCATACCTCTTTACGTCGGTAAGGCCAAGCTTCATAAGGATCTTGCTGAGCTCGTCGCCCGTAAGCTGAAGAGTGTTCCGGTCGGTATCCACGGACACTTCGGTAAGCGAAGCAAAGTCCTGCGTGGAAGAGAACTGCACGGTCTGCGACACAAGTCCTGAAGGAATGGCCACGGTAGGATCGCTGACCTCCACGCCGCCCGTATCGGTCCAGCAAAGGGTAAGCACCAGAGAACCGGCGTTCTCGGTGGTGAGGGTTATGTCGGTGGCGCTGGCGGTGAATTCCGCAGGAGCGTCAGGCTGCTTCACTATGAGCTTCTCCCCGTCCTTCTCGCAGGCGCAGAAAAGAAGGGACAGGCCCAAAAGACTGTATATCAATCGTTTCATTATCCAGTAATTTTAGAATCCATATTTAGCGTTGATCTCCTTGAACTGAGGATTGGCAGAAAGTTCGGCCTCAGGGATAGGAACATACATATATTTGCTGTCCACGTCCTTGCCGTCCTTCACTCCGCCCTTCCAGTTCCAGTTATATCCGGAAGTGTATTTACCGAAGCGGATAAGATCCGTTCTTCTCGTGCACTCGGTATAAAGCTCACGGGCACGCTCGTCGAGTATGAAGTCAAGCGTCAGGTCAGACTCCGCCAATTGGCCAAGACCTTCGCCGAACGCACGGCTGCGGATCTGGTTCACATAACCCAGAGCCTCGCTCACCGACGATCCGTTACCGCCTCTGAGGACAGATTCAGCAAGCATAAGATATACATCTGCCAATCTGAACATAGGGAAATCGGTCTCAGCACCGTTCACACGGGTATCAGAAGCCACGGCACCGTCATCGGTGATATTGGACCACTTGTTTATAAGCCAGCCGGTCGTAGTCTCGTCGTGACCGCTGATGGTCTTTTCCCTATCCTGATAAACGTACTTGGTGTCGCCTGTCTCGGCATACCAGCCCTCATCAGGAGTGTCGGTATAGGCAGCCCTGTTGCGAGAACCGAAAAGCGCTCTGCCGTCACCGCTTTCGAACTTGTCCACCAGTTCAGGACGGGTTCTAAGACAGTTCCAGTAAGTAGATACGCCGAAATCCTCAAGCATACCGGCATCATTGTCAAACCTCGTGGCGCAGACCATATAGGTACCTGCACCCCAGGCAACCGTGTTGGTGGCGTTGCAGGCGAGCGCGAAGATTATCTCGTTGCTGCGACGGTCGTTATCGGCATTGAACAGCTTGGCATACTCCTTCTCGAGGCTGTATCCCTTGGCAATGATCTTCTTACAAGCGTCGATGCACTCCGTATAATGAGCAGTGCCTGTATAGACCTCGGCATTAAGATAGAGACGGGCCAATATGGCCAGAGCGGTTCCGCCGGTCACGTGCCCGTAGCAGGACTCCGGAAGCGCGCCGTCCGCTGAAAGTTCGGTAAGTTCGCTCACGAGGAACTCATAGAGCTGCTTACGATCGTAAACGCGCGGGATGTAAGATCCCACCTCATCGGTCTCATCCACGAAATTGCAAGCCGGGAAGAGGTCGAGGGCGTGAGAATATGCCAATGCTCTAAGGCATCGCGCCTCATTTCTCCATCCTACTATCTTAGTCTGCTGGTCAGCGGAGAACTTGCTGATGTTATCGTCTGAAGCGTTGCGGATGAACTCGTTGGACAGAGCCACGATATTATATATATGGTAATAAATCGCAGAGATCCACGAATCGCTGGCGGTCCAGGCGAGGTTGTTAAGGTCTGTAGTGCTTTCGCCCGCAGCCCAGACATTGTCGATGTTGTCGGTGGTGGCCTCCTGGAACATCACCAGCGCACGGGTGTAGTTCTGGAAACGGTCATCGCCCGAAATGGATGACAGGTTCACTATCATCGAGGTATAGATACCGGAAAGCACCGATTCATAATTGGCAGCCTCGGCATATATATCCTTGGAGGTGGTGTCCGTGTGTGGATACTGCTCCAGGGAACAGCCCGCAAGAGTTAAAGCGGCGAATGTTATGGCTAATATCTTTTTCATAACTGTTTTCCTTTAGAATTCAAGACCAAGACTGAGTGAGAAAATACGTGGACGCGGATAGAATGAACTGTCGAATCCATTAGGAACCTCCGGATCTACGCCAGAATACTTGGTGATGGTGAACACGTTCTGAAGCAGAGCCGATACTCTGATTCCGCAGAGATTCTTCACGCGGCCGAAATTGTAGCTTACGCTAAGATTGTCCATCTTAAGGAAAGATGCATTCTCTACGTAGTAGTCAGAGAAGAACTGACGGGTCTTGAAACCTGTTTCCAGATAGCTGGAATGAAGGTTATTGAGCTGCGGAGCGCTATACTTCATAGTCTCGAGAGCACCGGTATTCACTGCCATAGCGTTATATACATAGTTTCCTATGCTGCCGCGGAAGGCTGCTGACACGGTGAGATTCTTCCAAGTAAGGGAGGTGTTGAATCCAAGCAGGATGTCAGCTGCAGGAGAATGATAGCAGTATCTGTCGTCCATAGTGATCACGCCGTCGTTGTTAAGGTCGGCATAGGCTCCCTCTATAGGTCTGCCATCGGTGTCGTAGAGCTGCTTGTACACGAAGAAGCTGTACGGAGCCTGTCCTTCGGTCATCACCTGTACGTATTTGCCGTCGATGGTAGGACCGGCGAGAGTCTGGGTAACCTTTCCGTTATCTACCAGAGTAAGGTTGGTGATCTTCACGTTCTGCCAGGTAAGATTGGCTCCTACGTTCCAGGTAAGTTCCCTGGTCTGAACAGGAATCACGTTGATGGTGGCTTCGAGGCCATAGCTTTCCATATTGCCGACATTGGTAGTAATGGTCTTCGTAAAGTTCGTACCGCCTGCAGTAGGAACCGTGGCGAGAAGGTCCTCGGTCTTGCGTGTATAATAATCTACGCTTCCGGAGATACGATCGTCGAGGAACCCGTAATCGAAACCGAAGTTCCAGCTCTTGGTGGTCTCCCACTTGAGGTCAGACACATAAGCAGAAGGAAGCCAAGTAGTTATGAACGAACCGTTCGCGCCTATGTACTGGCTGTTGACAGAACCTTCATAATATACAGGCAGATAATTGTAGTCGCCTATGCCGTCCTGCTGACCGGTGACACCGTAGCTTGCACGAAGCTTGAGATTGCTCAGCACGCTGCTGTCCACGAGAAACTCCTCCTGCGCGATGTTCCAGGCCAATGCCACTGACGGGAACGTACCCCAGCGGGTGGACGGAGAGAATCGTGAAGTGCCGTCGCGGCGAACCGTCGCGGTAAGAAGGTAGCGAGAATCATAAGAAAGGTTCACGCGGCCGTAGTACGACATAAGGGAGTGACGGTAGTCGTAAGCCTTGTAGGCTCCGTTGAGGCTCTCCCCCGCCGCATTGTAGATGTCGCCCGCCGAAGTGGTTGACTTCCAGTACTGCGAATCGTAACCGGCGGTCACATCGACCCGAAGTTTGTCTATGTCCGTACTGTAGTTAAGGTATGCCGTGAAAAGGCTGTTGTGCTTGCGGGCCGGACCGTAAGGAGCGTAATAACCCTTCTGGTCATAGTTCGAAGCCGCAGTCTCGGGGATGGAGGTGTATCCTTCTCCCTGCGCATAATCGTATCCGTAAGCCAGATGGAGCTTGAGGTCAGGCAGGAAATGCATACGGTAGTCGAGTTCGGTATTGGCTATCACGCGGTAAACCGTACTCTGCGCATCCGTCTGGTTGATAAGTCCGAGCGGGTTCTTCACGGCGTCCGGGTTGGGCACGCCCGCCGTCTCGATCTCGGTATAGCCGCCCAGATAATCCTGTCCGGAATAGACCGAAAGCGTAGGGTTGAAGGTGGCGGCGTTCCAGATGGCCGTGGTTGGAGCGAAGTGATTCTTGTTATATGCACCCTTCACATTAAAGCCAAGCTTGAGGTAATCGTCAAAGAACGAAGGGTTTACGGAGAGATTGGCCGTAGCCCTCTGCGCATTGTCGCTCTTGAGGATACCGTCCTGGTCATAGTAGCCCACTGATGCTCGGAACGGAATGTTTTCAGCCATGCGGCCGTTCACGCTCACGAGGTTGTCCGTACCGAAAGCCGGGGTGTAGATCTGGCTGTTCCAGTCTGTCCGCTCTGTGCCTAGAAGTGAAGTGTAGCTGTCGTCCAGACCGTTAACTACATTTATGAACTCATCTGTAGAGAGCATATCTGCCAATCTGGTCTTCCACTGGATAGACTGTGTGGAATTCACATTCACCGTGAGTTTATTGTTCGAGCCCTTCTTGGTGGTAATGATAATGACACCGTTGGATGCTCTGGAGCCATAGATGGCTGTAGAAGAGGCATCTTTGAGAACTGTCATAGACTCGATATCCGCAGGGTTGATAAGCGACAGGAAATTTCCGTCGTTACCGCTGATTCCTCCTGTCTCCAGAGGAATTCCGTCGACCACGATAAGAGGGTCATTGGAAGCGTTAAGAGAAGCGCCTCCACGGATACGGATAGTGCTTCCGGAGGTAGGAGAACCGCTCGATGACATAATCTGAACGCCGGCTACCTTGCCGTTGATGAGCTGTTCAGGAGAAGATACCAGACCGTTGTTGAAATCCTTGCTGGATACGGAAGACACCGATCCTGTAAGGTCCTTCTTCGTGGTGGTACCGTAACCGATCACCACAGCGTCGCCCAGCATCTCGGTGTCGGGCACGAGCTGAACGTCTATCCTTGACTGTCCGTCAACGGAGATGACCTGGGTCCTGTATCCCAGATAAGAAAAGGTAAGCGTAGCTCCGTCAGTTACCTTGATGGAGTACCTTCCGTCAATATCAACAGGCACGCCTGTCGTGGTGCCTGTAATGAATACGGTCATTCCGACCATAGGCTCTCCCGTATCATCGGTAACTGTACCGACTACGGTCCGACCCTGAGAAAATGCAGAGACCGCGCTGACACAAAGGGCTGCCAGCACTGCCATCACTTTCAGAAACGATTGTTTCATATCAGATTGTTATTGGTTATTGCGTCTGCAAAGTTAAAAATAAGCTTTTTCCCCTTTTACCACAAATCGGACATAAGGTGTAAGAAATCGGACATCCTTTGATTTCTACCGCGCAAAGTCTATATTTGTAGGGTTCTCCGGCAATGTCCGGACCGTCGGAACGCAAATGAATAGACTGATACGCACCATATTTTCCGCAGTGCTGCTCTTCACCGGCCTGCTTCTGAATGCCAATGGCGCCGCCCCTTCGGGGCGATTCCGCGGGATAGTACCTCCTTCCGGACAGGTCACCTCGGTCTTCTCCATAACTCAGGACGACACCGGTTATATCTGGATGGGCACGGACCAGGGCCTTTTCCGCTACGACGGATTCGACTACATAAACTACCGGTGTAACGGGCTTGATTCCCTGTCACTGGTAAACAACCTGATAAACACACTCACCTGTTCGCGCGGACTGCTCTACATAGGCACGGACAGCGGCATCAGCATATACGATCCCACCACAGACAGCTTCCGCACGGTGCAGGGAAGCCCCGGCAAGCACGTCAAATCACTGCACATCGAAGGGGACTCCGTCTATGCCGCCACCACCACGGGACTTTACCTCTTTGATAACGGCTCGCAGGAGAAACTTCTGGACGGCCATTTCACCGTCATACGCCCAGTCGGAAATCAGCTGTGGGCAGGATCCTACAACAGCATCTGGAGCGGCAGCGAAGGCGTCTGGACCAGGCACGACCTCTCCGGCAGCCTTTCCGGCAGGAAAGTGCTCGTTCTGGACATCTGTCAGGACACCCGCGAACCGGAGGCGCTGTGGATAGGCACGGAAGCCGGGCTTCTCCATTACGACACAACCACCTCCACCTGCAGCAGGCATCTTCTGAAGGACAACCCCGTCAAAACCTTCCTCTACTGCGATGATGACCTCTGGCTCGGAACCGACAGCGGCGCGGCAGTCCTGCAGGACGGAAAACGCCAGATCATATTCAGACACGACATAACGGACGCCTCGTCCATACCGGACAATGTGGTATGGGCATTGGCCCGGGACCACCGCGGTAATATATGGCTCGGGACCGACCACGGAGCAGCCATTACCGACACTGGCCAATCATACCGTTTCACCGGGCTCAACCGCATCACCGGACAGACGGATGGTCTGGATGTGGGCCTGATGACATTCGGAAGCGACGGAAATCTCTGGCTCGCAGGACGCAACGGCCTTATATGCAGCTGCCCGGCGCTCGACAGGGGGTTCAACATCAAGGCCGACTCACCTTCTTCACACGGCAAACTCTCGCACAACAAGGTTCGCGGTCTGTTCGATGACGGACACAGACTCTGGATAGCCTCAGACGGCGGTCTTGACTGCTTCGACTACGCATCCCGCAGGGTACGGAACTTCCGGGTCACCGAACCTACCGGACGCTACAGTTCGAACTGGATGTACACCATAGCCGAGGACCGCTTCCACAGGCTCTGGCTGGGCACCTATGACGGAGGAGTATTCATAGTGGACAAAAAACGGCTGCTGTCCGCACAGTCCGGGGCCAATGTTGCCTGCGATCTGCATCTCAGCCGCGATTCCTCCCCGGCCCTTCGGAGCGATGTCGTGCGCCGCATCCTCATACGGGACGACAGGGCCTATATAGTTTACGGGAACTCCCTGGACATCATCGGCATACCTGACAGCCGGGGCAACTGGCCGGAAGTCGCTGCGCAGAAGATACTTATGCCGTCCGACGACTTCATCCTGACATTGAAGGAAGATGGGGACTACATCTGGATAGGCACGGACCGTTTTCTCTACAGGCTTGACGCACAGAACCGGCTGGAGCGCATCGAAGGTCTGGAAGACTACATACTCTCGCTCGACGTATGTGACGGTAAAGTCTGGATAGCAGGCAAGAACGTCATCGCCTCCTACTGCCCTGCTTCCCGGGAAATCATACATTTCCCTACCGACGGACTGCCGCTTATGAGCGTCTGTCACACGGACGACAGGATGCTGTTCGGCACCGTGGATGGCGTCCTGGAGGCTTCCAGAGGAAGCCAGGCGCCTGCACCGGCATCGGGACACCGGGTCATCATCACGGAACTGCGAACCGATGACGAGGTCATCTGCGCCGGTCTCGCGGACGGAATCAGCCTTCCAGCCGACCGGAATTCGTTCACGCTGACCTTGTCGTCTTTTTCCTACGGAAGCAGCGACGACATCATTCTCTACCGCCTCAAGGGGTTCGACGACACCTGGCGCAAGCTCGAACGGGACGAGAACAGGGCCGCTTTCATCAACGTGCCTTCGGGCCGGTATGATTTCGAATTCGGTCTGAAGGAAGATGTGGACAGAGGCGAGTGGGACGGCGTCAGCGTGGACATCGCGCATCCTTGGTACAGAAGCACATTGGCATATCTGCTGTATGTATTGGCCGTCATAATACTCTGTTTTATAGGCATCTATAGCCTGAATATGAATCATAGGCTCAAGATGGAGCACGCCGAGAGACAGAGGGCCATCACGGCGGCTGACAATAAGACGAAGTTCCTGGCGAACGTCGCACACGATTTCAAAAGTCCGCTCAGCATAATCCTGGCGTCCGTTTCCAAGATGAGTGCCGACGAGTCCGACGCCATAAAGACCCGGGAACTGCAGGCTATGCAGAAGAATGCCGACAAGATGAATCTGCTGCTGCACAGTATGGTGGAATTCAATGCAGACGGTACCTCGTCCACTCTCTTCGTCCCTACACCCGTGTCTATCACCGACTTTGCCAAAGAAGTATGGAACAGATACGTACCTACTTTCCTGAACAAGGACATCAACTATCGCTTCGTCTCCGACCGGATAGACTATATGTTCCTGTTGGACAAGGTACAGATGGAATCAGCCATAGACAATCTGCTGTCTAACGCACTGAAATTCACTTCACGGGGAGGCAACATCCTGATGAGTGTGGTCCGTGGCGAAGAATCGGCGGATATGCTGTATGTCGATATAAAGGTGGAAGACACCGGATGCGGAATCTCCGAAGACGAACTTCCCAAGATATTTAACCGCTACTTCTGCGGAGAATCTGCCAGAAATATTAATCTGGGAGGAACAGGAATAGGACTCGACCTGGTAAAACAGGCTGTTGAACAGCATAAGGGGCACATCAGCGTCACATCCACCCCGGGTAAAGGAAGTTGCTTTACCATAAGGCTGTCCACCATGAAATCTGATGCATTGGCCCTGAAAAACAGCACCGGAGAGGAGACGGATTCGCTTTACAGTCTCTCACAGGTATGGCAGCATAACCGCAAACCTAACATCCTGCTGGTGGAAGACAATCCCGACATCCGCGACCTGCTGGTGGCATCGCTGGGCAGGGACTACGTGCTGTTCACGGCCGAAGAGGGCGAAGCTGGGCTGGATGTTCTCAAGAGCGAAAAGATAGACCTCGTGGTCACAGACATAGCGATGCCGGGAATGGACGGACTCACGATGAGCCGTACCATCAGAAACAGTCTGGACACCGCTTTCCTTCCTATCATAGTTCTCACCGGAAAAGACGATGCGCAGACGCGCATACAGTCATACGAATATGCAGATGCATTTATAGCCAAGCCGTTCGACATCAACTATCTTAACGGTGTGATAATCAAGCTTCTCATTAAGCACGAGCAATATCTGGAGAGGATACGCCGGCAGAAGGTGACCACCCCGCAGGCGGAAGACGTCGAATCCCCTGACGAGAATTTCCTGAGGGAGATGATGGCCATCGTATCAGCTCACATCGACGACAGCGAATTTACCGCCTCCGTGCTGCACGAAGAAAGCCACTGGTCAGAAAAGCAGATCTACCGCAAGATAAAGCAGCTCACCGGAAAGACCGTCTCAGAATTCATCCGCGACGTGAGAATGGACAAGGCCGCCGCCTATCTGGCACAGGGAAAACTTACAGTTAAGGAAGTTATGTTCAAAGTAGGTTACACGACCCAATCCTACTTCACGAAATGCTTCAAGGAAAAATTCGGAATTTTGCCTTCAGAATACACCCAGAGGGGTATAAAGTCGGAATAATTTCCGTATATTTACGTCCGCGAAATAACTCGACAGATTAACAACTAACTAATAAAATCACCTGTAATTAATGCAAAAAATCTCAAAGAAATTGTGGGCGACAGCCGTGGCTTTGCTCGCAATCAGTGTCGGATTTGCTGCTGCACAGAGTCTTAAGACCATCACCGGTAAGGTGCTGGACGAGACGGATCTCGGTATTCCGGGAGCCTATGTAGTGGTAAAAAATGAGACACGAGGTGCTATTACTGACGTCGACGGCAAATTCACCCTCGACGTGAAACCTACCGACATCATTCAGGTTACTTTCCTCGGCTATCAGGACCAGGAAATGACCGTGGGTGGCCAGACGAATCTGGTCATCAGAATGGTTCCTTCTGAAGACATGCTGGACGAAGTCACGTTCGTAGCTTACGGTGCACAGCGCAAAGCCAGTGTGATCGGCTCCATCAGCACCATCAAGGCTGACGCCCTCGCAAGTCCGGCCGGACAGCTGTCCACCGGACTTGCCGGAAAATTGGCAGGTATCGTGTCAATGCAGCGCACGGGCGAACCTGGTGCCGGGTCCGACTTCTGGATCCGCGGTGTGAACACTTTCGGTGCGAATTCCAAACCTCTCATCCTGGTCGACGGCGTAGAACGCGATATGGACCTGGTGGACACTGAGGACATCGCTTCATTCTCCATCCTCAAGGATGCGACAGCGACCGCCCTTTACGGTGTGCGCGGTGCGAACGGTATCGTGCTCATCACCACCAAGCGCGGACAGGAAAGCAAGCCTCAGGTCAATTTCAAAGCCGAATACGGCCTCACACAGCCTGTAAAGCTTCCTAGCCTGGCGAACACCGAGCAGTGGATAGACTACTACAACGAACTCTATGTGGACGCCGGCAGCACCCCTGTCATCGACGAATACCAGAGGGAAATGTACCTCAGCGGCGCCGATCCTGACCTCTACCCTTCAGTGGACTGGGTCAAGACCATCTTCAAGAATATGGCGAATACTGAAAGGTTCAATGTGAATGTCACCGGAGGAACAAAGGGCGTACGCTACTATGTGGGCGCATCATATTATATGGAAGACGGTATCTTCAATGTCGTGAAGGACACAGACTATTCAAAGTATGATAACCAGATCCGCTACGACAAGTTCAACTTCCGCTCGAACGTGGACATAGACATCACCAAGTCCACCACGATGGCCATCTCGCTGTCCACACAGTACTATACCAAGACGAGCCCTGGACACAGTCTGTCAGACATCTATGCCTACACGATGTACTCCACCCCTATCGCATCGCCTACCGTATTCTCGGACGGCACGCTGGCCAACCCTGAAAACGGTTACAACCCGTACCGTATGCTGAACAGCTCCGGATACAAGAGAGCTACGAACATCGTGGCCCAGTCCCTTATCTCCCTTACCCAGGACTTCTCCGACATCATCACGAAGGGTCTTAAGGCCAATATCAAATATTCCTGGGATGCCGACAACGGTAACGTCCTCAACCGTCTCCTGAACCCTACCTTCTATTATGCCAAGGGAAGGGACGATGACGGGAATCTCATCTACGAGCCTTGGAACGAGGGTACCAACTATATGTCCCTCTCCAGGACCAATACCAGCTACACTACCACGAATATGGAGGCCAGCCTCACATATGAAAGGGAGTTCAACTATGCTCACAACGTAAGCGCGCTGCTTCTGTTCAGCACCAGGAACAAGTACAACAACGTTCCTGCTTCATTCGAGCAGTCATTCGCATACAAGAATATGGGTCTGGCAGGACGTGCCACCTATTCTTACAAGGACCGCTACTTCGGAGAGTTCAACTTCGGTTACAACGGCTCAGAGAACTTCGCTCCGGGCAAGCGCTTCGGATTCTTCCCTTCAATAGCCGTCGGCTATATGATAAGCAACGAGAACTTCTGGGAACCTGTCAAGGAAACCGTAAATATGCTGAAATTCAAAGTATCCTACGGTAAGATCGGTAACGACCAGATCGGAGGTTCAAGACGTTTCGCATATAACTCCACCGTGAACACGTCCGCTTCCGGATTCACCTTCGGTACCACCCCTATCGCCATAGGAGGCATCACCACCGGGGAAGTCGGCAACAGCAATGTCCAGTGGGAGGAAGCCCTCAAGTTCAACGCCGGTGTCGAGATGACGCTCTTCAACGATCTCTCCGTTCAGTTCGACTACTTTTCCGATCAGCGCAGCGGCATCTTCATCGAGCGCCAGAGCACTCCGCCTATCGTAGGACTGAACAAGCAGCAGTGGGTGAACCTCGGAAAGATGGAAAACAAGGGTGTGGATATGGGACTCCAGTACGAACACACGTTCGGCGACCTCTACGTATCCGCCCGCGGAAACTACACCTTCAACCGCAACAAGAAACTCTACGACGATCTTCCTGACCAAATCTGGTCATACCAGAACCTTACGGGATTCGCCTACAACCAACAGTTCGGACTTATCGCCGAAGGTCTGTTCAAAGATCAGGAAGACATTGACAACTGGCCTAAGCAGGACTTCGGTACCGTTCGTCCGGGCGACATTAAGTACCGTGACGTGAACGGTGACGGCGTAGTCAACACCTTCGACAAAGTGGCTATCGGATATACCACCATCCCGGAGATCAACTACGGATTCGGAGTCAGTCTCGGCTACAAGGGCATCGACTTCTCCGTATTCTTCCAGGGCGTGGCACACGTTACCAGAATCATCGGAGGTCAGAACCTGTTCGGTGCATCTTCACAGATTCACAAACTTGGACAAATCTACGAAGACGTGGCTCTGAACCGCTGGACGCTTTCCAACCAGGATCCTAACGCACCATATCCTCGAATGTCACTGAACAAGGTGGAAAACAACCAGCAGGCGTCAACCTACTGGCAGAAGGATATGAGCTTCATGCGTCTTAAAAATATGGAAATTGGTTACACCATACCTAAGAAGCTGACCAAGAAGGCAGGTCTTTCGACCGTCCGTCTCTACGTACAGGGACTCAACCTTCTTACCTTCTCTGAGTTCAAACTCTGGGATCCCGAGCTTGACTCAAGCTATGGTAACGTATATCCTACAATGCGTACATACACATTCGGAGTAAACCTTAATTTCTAAAAAGATGAAAATAATTGACAAGATTATACTTACGGTCAGCGCTTTGTGTACATTAAGCGCCTGCGACGGCTACTTCGACGTGGACCTGAAGGACCAGGCCACACTCGAGGAAGTATTCTCGCAGAGTACCACGACACACAAATACCTGGCGCACTGCTACTCATATATCCCTCTGGACGAGGAGATCGTGGGAAGCGACGGATGGGTGGTAGGACGTGCCGACGAATCCAGATATTCCTGGTACCAGTGGGTTTACTATGAGCTCTTCCGCACCGGAAGTTATTCAAGCGCCACACCTTCAAGCACGACGTACTTCAACTATATGTCAAAATTCTACACCGGCATCAACCAGTGTACCATATTTATGAACAATGTAGCTCTGGACACCAAGGACAGCGAGGCAGTTCGCAACTATATGTCCTACGAGGCCCGGTTCCTGCGTGCATACTACTATTTCTGTCTTTTCCGCCAGTACGGCCCGGTACACATCTGGGGTGACCAGCAGGCTGACGAAAACGTCATTGCGTCCGATGTGGACAGACATACTGTAGAACAGAACATAGATTTCATCGTTTCCGAGCTCGACAAATGCATAGATAATCTCCCTATGACAGTGGGCGAACTCGAATCGGTAGGTTCATATCAGGGACGTGCCACCAAGGGTGCCGCAATGGCCCTCAAGGCCAGGGTTCTTCTTTGGGCGGCATCACCTCTCTACAACGGAGGCGCCAGCTGGCTCAAGGGGATGAAGAACATCTACGGAGACTATATCTTCCCTCAGAGTGAAGATCCTCAGAAATGGGAAATCGCCGCTCAGGCGAACAAGGCCATCATCGACCTCAATGCCTGGTCGCTCTGCAAGGACACATCCACAGGCGACGCATTCAAGGACGGTGCGGCCTCTTACCAGAAAGTCTATTTCACTCCGTGGAACGAGGAGACCATCTTCGGATGGTGGAAGAGAACTTCTTCAGCCTACAACTATATGGGCGGCGCAGGTGCTCTTCTGGGATGCTCCTGCCCTCATTCCATCGTCCTCTGGGGATTCGGAGGCATCGCTCCTTCCCTCAAGCTCGTGGACACCTATGCGATGTGGGACAGCGGACGCTTCCCTGTCACCGGATATGAAGGAAACAACGACTACTCCCGTCCTGTCATAGACACCAAATCCGGTTATCAGGCAACAGGATGGACCGAAAACTACAAGCAGCCTGTCGATGCAGACTGGGCTCCGGCATTCAAGGCACACAACTCCACCATCGGACGCGAACCTCGCTACTATGCCTGCGTACTTCCTAACGGATTCTATTGGCCTGACAAGAACATCAAGACCCGCTTCACCTGCTATGACAGCAAAGAGGCTACATCCAGATGGGCCGCTTCCGGCAGCGCCATCCGCGTGGGATACGCCTGGAGAAAATTCTACCCTGCAGATCATCCACTCAAAGTCCAGACAGACTACACGGGACTCAAACACGTATATCCTGCGTTCAGGCTTGCCGAAGTATATCTCAACTATGCTGAGGCCTGCAACGAAAAGCCAAACCGCGACGAGGCCGAGGCACTCAAGTACCTTAATCTGGTCCGCGAACGCGTAGGTCTGAACAAAGTGGAAGAAGCCTATGAGGGTGAAATCGATGGCAACCAGGAACTTCTCCGCACCCTTATCAAGAAGGAAAGGATGGTGGAATTCGCTATGGATGCAATGCGCCACTACGATGCCTGCCGCTGGCTGGACGCAGAGAAGGAGTATCCTTGCGCGAACTGGACGCTGCACTGCACCGCCACCAATTACGAAGACTCCTACGAAAGGGTAAGCGATGAATTCATCGGCGGCGACGCAGCATTCCAGAAGAAGGACTACTTCTTCCCATTCTACTCCGGAGACCTGGCCAAGATGCCTAACTTCACACAGAACTACGGATTCTAAAAGAACTGATTATGAACAAAAAACATATACTTGCCGCAATAGGCGCGCTTGCAATTCTTCTTACAGGTTGCGAGCACGACCTGGAGCACAATATGGTGCCTGATAAACTGGGATTCTCGTACTCGTCGAATCTCCAGAAGCCATCCGTTCTAAGCGCATCAATGAATGTAAGCGTAATAAAGAGCGGAAAAGGCAGCTCAGGCGCCAGCGTGAAAATAGAGCGCCTTACACAGGAAGAGCTTACAGCGTGGTGCGAGAAAGAAGAAAACAAAGAGAACAAATATGGTTTTCTGCTTGCCAACGAATCACGTTACGAAGTCTCTGCAGACGAGCTGAATTTTGCAGCGTCGGACACTAGACAGATTTTTCAGGTCACTTGGAAGCCTGACTTCTTCGCCAATTCTGCAATGAACGGAAAAGACTATGTCATCGCGCTGAAACTCACGGAGCCTACGATCGATGCAGACTCAACCAGATCCATAGTCATCATTCAACCGCTTCTTACGAACGTCGAATTCAAAACCCGCGATCTTAAGAGCGTCTACCCTACCGTAAAAGACGCCGAGACGGTAAACGAATATGAAGGTGAAATCAATCTGGACAATGCCATTTCCACCCAGTCGGTCACAGTAAAGCTTGCCGTCGACAATTCGCTTATCGATGCTGAAGCCGAAAAAAGGGGTAAAGAATACGAGAAAGCTCCGGACGGACTGTTCTCCCTGGCAAAGGACGAAGTAACAATTGAGGCCGGCAAAACCGTGGCACACTTCGGCTACAGGCTGGACCTTACGGTTCTGTTCGACAAAGACGGGAAATTCCTTAAACAGGATGTCAACTATATGATTCCGCTTGTATTCTCGGACAAAAATCCTGAACTGATAGGAAACGGTAAAAACGCACAGACTTTCGTAATAGTAAGCATAGCTGACGATAAGACCGTCATCCGTCCTGACGGCCCTACCACCATCCTACACGGTCCTTGGGAAGTTCTGGAGGGTGCCGACAACCATATCGGAGCCGATCCTAAGTGCGACAGTCCATCGTGGTACGGCAACTACAACGTCACCAAACTTGTTGACTGGGGATTCGGCAACACAGGTAACGCTCCGCAGAACGGATACTGGGGATCATATTTTTGGAGTCCTGTGACCTTCCCTATCGTATTCGTGTTCGATGCCGGAGTCACCTACACCTTCGACAGATTCTACAAGGTGGATTCCAATTCATATCAGGGACAATTCCAGGATTTCGAAGTCTATGTAGCCCGCGAATACGCCGGTGCCGACACAGACTGGGTTCTCGCAGCCAAAGGCAACACCGGCTACAAGGGCTGGCAGAAATATCCTTCCGGAGAGAATACTGACAACATAGATTCCATTCTTGAAAGCTTCTCCTATGTCATTCCGGCTGATACCGAGGCCGAAGGCAGCGAAGTCAACCTCACCCGCGGACGTTACATCAAACTCTGTATCACCAAGAGCAGTAAGATTGAGAGCAAGGACTGCGGATACCTTATGGAGTTCTACGCTACGGGATGGGAAGACTGATGAACAGAATCAAACTTATTTTAGGAGCAGTCCTGCTTCCATTGGCATTACTTACCTGTAGGCCAATGGAAGGGACTCCCCTTCATAAAAACAAACCTGCTCTACGAATAGTTCAGCAGGATATTTTTGCTTCAAAAGGCACATTCACCGTGGAAATGGTGAATGCCACGGCCGCCTACATTCTATGCCTGGAAAAGGAGAACGAAACGCCGAACGCTGACAAGATCATTGCCACAGGCGTCAAAACCGAAGCCGGGACATATATTCAGACCGGACTTGAGATCAACAAGCATTATGTATTATATGCAGTGGCTACGGATGACGCAGGTCAGACAAGCAGCATATTTACATTGGCATTCAGCACGCTGGAAGGCCCGGAAGTGCTCTACAGCTGGGAAAAGACACGCACGGACAAGCCATACTACTCAAATCTGGCTTTGTGTTACGGCGGGTCAGCCCACAGAACACCCTACCTGTGGGATCAGGACAGATTCTCTGCCCATACCACATACACTGACCCGGAAGGTAAGGAGCATTGGCTTTTCGACGCATTCCTGGCCATAGAGTTCGTGGACACCCAGCGGAATATGTCATATATGCTGGGGAACGGACGTCCTTCGGCTGACAAAACCTCGTGGACCGCACTTATGGACTACTGGTTCGACTCCGTGAATGGTTTCGCAGCTCTGGACAAGGCCGTAGGTGAAGCGGCGGAGAGGATCGGAGAACCGGCCACCACGCGCAAGGTGGTGATGACTATGCCCGATCCTATCATCTACAAGAATTTCAAGGACACTCAGTCAGGCACCGCATACTGGGGATTCCTGGACGGAAAGCAAATGGATTTCAGCAAGGCTGCTGACCGTCTGCAAGTGCTCCGTTGGTATATAGACGAAGTTCGCAGACGCTGGAACAACGCCTCATACAAAAATCTGGAATTCATCGGATTCTATATCATCAGCGAGGATCTGGCCACGCCGGGATACGGATGGAGCGCGGAACTTAAGCATTGGGAAGACATATTTCCTGAGATAAGCGACTACATTCATTCCTGCAACGAGACCCTCACATGGATTCCGTACAATTCGTCCGGAGGATATCAGAACTGGAAGAAATTCAGCATAGACTATGCTATGATGCAGCCGAACTATTTCTGGCACCCCGAATACAATATGGACACCTATATGTCCAAAGTAAAGGAAAACGGTCTTTCAATGGAATTCGAGCTTGACTCCAAGATTCTTGAAAGCAGCGAAGGGTCAGACGCCTACCGCACACGCTTCTACAAATATATGTCGATGTGCAAAGAGATGAAGCTGTACGGAACACGGGAACTCTCCTACTATTTCGGGACCAACGATTTCTATACCCTCAGCAAATCCGACTATCCGAAAGACGTCACTCTCTACAACGACCTTTGCAATTTTATAATAGACAGCATACACTGACAAATATGAAACATCTACTTGGTCTCGGTGCAGCCCTGGCTCTTACCATCTGCGCTCTCAGCTTCAACACCGACCCCGAAATCAAGGCCGCAAAAGGCCTTACCAAACGCGTAATACCTGAACAAGCTTCGCATTTCAAGTATGTTCACATCTCCGACACCACCGACCGCTTCACACTGGAAAGCCGGGGCGGGAAGATTGTCATCGGGGGCAACAATGCCAATTCGATGGCTTTCGGACTGAACTACTACCTTAAGAACTACTGCCTCACGACAGTGTCCTGGAATGTGGCAGACCCGCTTTATATGCCTGACAAACTGCCTTCAGTGCCGGAAAAAATTTCCATTGAGGCCAAGGCAAAGGACAGGTTCTTCCTGAACTACTGCACCTACGGCTACACTATGCCGTGGTGGGGCTGGAAGGAATGGTCCTGGCTCATAGACTGGATGGCTCTCAACGGCGTCACCCAGCCGCTGAACATCACCGGAGAGGAAGCCGTACTTATGAAAGTATGGGAAAAGTTCGGCCTCAGCCAGGACGACATACGCGAATCCTTCACCGGCCCTCCTTTCCTGCCGTGGAACAGGATGATGGACATAGACAAGTGGAAGGGTCCCCTCCCGCAGAAGTTCATAGACCGTCAGGAGAAACTCCAGAAACAGATACTCAAACGCGAGCGCGAACTGGATATGAAACCTGTCCTGCCGGCATTCAACGGCAAGGTCCCTGCCGCATTCGCCAAACATTATCCGAATGCGCACGTAAAGGAAGTGACCAAGTGGGACGGGTTCGAAGCCGAGTACGGATGCTGGTTCCTGGATCCGGGAGATCCGCTTTTCGAGCAGATACAGAAAGTATTCATCGAAGAACAGACCAAACTGTACGGAACAAGCCACGTCTATGGACTTGATATCTTCAACGAGGTCGATTTCTTCGAGGGAAAAGAATCTGACAAATGGGATCCGAAAGCACTTGCACGCATATCTCATCACGTATATGAGACACTCGAGGCCGCAGATCCGGAGGCCGTATGGCTTCAGGTGGGCTGGATGCTCTACTATGACCAGAAGCATTGGAGTCCGGAAAATGTAAAGGCATACCTGCAGGCCGTCCCTCAGGGCAAGGTCGCTATGCTGGACTATTTCTGCGACGAGGCCGAGATCTACAAGCTCAACGACAACTTCTACGGCCAGCCATATTACTTCTGTTTCCTGGGCAACTTCGGAAGCAACACGAACCTTTCCGGTGACTTCCACAGCCTGAGCCAGCGCATCAGCGATGTCTTTGAAAAAGGTGGAGACAACCTCCTGGGACTGGGCGGCACTCTCGAAGGGTTCGGAGTAAGCCAATGGCTCTATGAATACGTGCTCGACAGGGCCTGGAATCTGGGTCAGGACGACAATCAGTGGCTCAAGACCCTGGCCAACCGCCACGTCGGCAAGGACGATCCTTCCATTCAGGAAGCCTTCCGCCTGCTCGCCGACGAAATCTATGTGAAGCCGACCTACTCCGGCATCTGCCCGGTAGCCTGCATACACCCTTGTCTGGAAGGCCACTGGAGATGGACTACCCTGCCTGACGTGCCTTACACCTACGACCAGATCGCAGCAGTGTGGGCCAAGCTGCTTGAAAGCCCTGCCAAGACCGACTGGTACGAATTCGACATCGTGAACATAGGCTCCGAAGTGCTCAAGCTCGCCTTCCCTGCCGAGAGGGACGCCTTCACGCAGTGCTACTACAAGCGCGACCTCGAAGGCCTGAAACTCCACGCCGACAGAATGCGCCACCTCTACGACCTGTGGGAGGATCTTCTCGCCTGCCACCCTACCTTCTCACTGAAGGACTGGATAGACCAGGCACGCACCTGGGGCGACACCGAAGAAGAGAAGGACTACTACGAGAACTGTGCGAGGGTCATCGTAACCTCCTGGGGAGGCACCGGCCAGCTCACCGATTATGCGAACCGCCAATGGAGCGGACTCGTGCGCAACTACTACCGCCAGAGATGGGAGATGTTCTGGAACGAGATCATCGCCGACGTGGACGGTACCGGCCCTGCATTCGACCAGAAGGCTTTCGATCAGAGAATACGCGAATTCGAACTTGACTTCGGCGAAGTCAGCCACCCTATCGAGTGGACTGCCAAGCCTGCCGACACTTACCGCACCGCCTGCAGAATCGCGAGCGAACTTGGCATAATCGGCGGCGGGGACATCAGCATCGTTCCCCAGCCGGCAGTGGTAACGCCCCTGAAGGGCGAAGTCGCTCTATGCGAACATCCGGCCATTTATCTGCAGACCAAAGAATTGGCATCGCTCCTAAGCGGGTTCGACGCCCTTAATAAGAAGTACGGCGCGCGCGAATGGACCAGGACTTCTTCGAAGGACAAGGCTGCGCTCATAGTGGAACTCGACGAGTCCCTTCCTTCTGAAGGATACACTCTGGACAGCTGTCCGGAGGAAGGCAAGGTATTCGTGAAGGCCGGCAGCAGGCAAGGCGCCTGGAACGCCCTTATGACCGTGCTCCAGCTTACGGCGCAGAACAACGACGCCATACGCGGAATGCATATCGAGGACTACCCCGCTTTCGCCTACAGAGGCACGCATTTCGATGTGTGCAGGCATTTCTTCAACGTGGACGAGGTCAAGGACTATATCGACATCCTGGCCCTGCACAAGATCAACACCTTCCACTGGCATCTGACCGACGACCAGGGCTGGAGACTGGAGATCAAAAAATATCCTAACCTCACCAAGGTGGGCTCGATGCGAAAGGAAACCCTCATCGGCCCTCTCTATGCCCATATAGGCTTTGACGGAATTCCTTATGGCGGTTATTACACGCAGGAAGAGGCCCGTGAAGTAGTCAGATACGCTGCAGAACGTGGCATAACCGTCGTCCCGGAAATAGAGATGCCAGGACACGCAAAGGCGGCTCTGGCCAGCTATCCTGAGCTTGGCTGTTGGGGAAAAGAACACAACTATGAAGTCTGGACCACCTGGGGTGTAAACGCCGACCTGTTCTGCGCAGGAAAGGAGGAGACCTTCGATTTCCTGGAAGACGTTCTGGACGAAGTCTGCGAGATATTCCCTAGCGAATACATCCACATCGGAGGAGACGAAGCCCGCAAGGCTGAATGGGAAAAATGCCCTAACTGCCAGCAGCGCATCAAGGACGAAAGCCTGAAGAACGAAAAAGAACTCCAGAGCTATTTTATCCGCCGCATCGAGAAATACCTTAACGGCAAGGGCCGCAAGATCATAGGCTGGGACGAGATCCTGGAAGGTGGCGTAACCAAGACCGCCACCGTGATGTCCTGGAGAGGCACGAAAGGCGGCATAGCGGCTGCCAAGATAGGCAATGACGTAATTATGACCCCATCTTCATACTTCTATCTGGACTATTACCAGACCAAGGGAAACAAGGCCAACGGCGAACCTCAGGCCATAGGCGGACACCTTCCGCTCAGAACCTGCTACAGCTTCGACCCTTACGATCAGCTCACCGAAGACGAGAAGGTCTATATCAAGGGCATACAGTGCAACGTCTGGACAGAATACATGCCTGACTACAAGCACGTTCAGCATATGCTTCTGCCGCGTCTCGCTGCACTGGCCGAAGTGGCATGGAGCAATGAGCACCGCACCGGCTACGATAATTTCGTGGAGAGGATAGAGGCCGTCCTGCTGCCGATTTACGACCGGGCCGGATACAACTACGCCACCTATGCCTTTGAAAACCCTCCTATAGAATAATGATCCTTTACAGTTTGATATCAGCCCTGACGGTACTCCTGAGTCTGAACAGGGCTGACGGAATTTACCAGAGCGGAGACACGGTTCGTGTCTTCGCTTCTGAAAATAATGTGACCGAGCTCGTACACGAACAGGTGTACACCGGGTCACAGAACGTCATCTTCAAATACGCCGACACCGAGATAGGCTGGGTCGTGGACCCTCAAGACTACCGCCAGGGAGTACCCTGTCCCCGGGATTTCGACAGATTCTGGAAAAACGAGATAAAGAGAATGCGCCGGCTCCCGATGCAGCCCGAGCTTAAGGAGATTCACGTGGACGGGCGGGACAACGATCGTTTCGTCTGCTACGAGCTGACCCTTCAGTGCGTGGATGACACTCCGGTGAGAGGTTATGTGGCACTTCCGCGAGGCGCCGAGGCGAAGTCCCTTCCGATAGTGATGTTCTTCCACGCCGCCGGCGTGAGCGGGGCCTGGTGCCGGAGCAACCCAGCACAAACTATGGATATGGCCGGCTGGGGGAACGGCGCCATCTGCGTGGACATCAACGCCTTCGGTATGCTTAACGACCAGGACGAAGCCTACTACAGAAATCTGGAGAACACGACACTGAAGAACTACTCGCACATACCCTACGGGAGTCGCGACACATACATCTTCAAGAATATGTACCTTCGCGCCGTAAGGGCGCTCGACTACGCCTGCTCCCTGAAAGAATGGGACGGAAAGCGGGTGTTGGCATACGGACAGAGCCAGGGAGGAGCGCAGAGCGTGGCTCTGGCAGGACTTGACCGCAGGGTCACCGCAGTGGTGGGGATAGTGCCGGCAGGATTCAACAGCGCAGGCAGCTACGCCCCGGACGGACAGGACAGCTGGCCGTTCATCTACCGCAACTACGAAGACAAAGAGAGCGGCGCACGGATAATGAGTTATTTCGACGGATGCAACTTCCTCAGGCGCACGAAAGCCCGTATGTGGATAGAAATAGGCCTGATGGACACCACCTGTCTGCCTTCAGCCATTTATTCAGGCGTCAACGTCAGCCGGAGCCGTGACCTGACCGTCGTAACAAGCCCGTACCGCTACCACGATGAGCCCAAGCCGCGCTACTGGAAACAGTGGCACGACAGCATCGCCGCCCGGAGAGCGGACTGGGTGAATGATTATCTCAGATAATTAAAGATCGAAATAGGTGTCCTGCAGCGACTTGAAGTTGTAGGACATCTCACGGCGCTGTGCCTCGGTAGCTTTCGGAAGAACCAGGCTGAGAATCTTGGCCTCCAGAGGGTCGGATCCCTTTACACAGCAAAGCCTGCCGTCATATTCGGAAACGGCCAGGCACTCGTTCTTGAGTTCATATTCCTGCAGCTCGTCTTCGGTATTACGATTCTCGAGCGTATAGGACCAGCCGTCGCAATACGGCTGATGGCCGACGGCATAAATAACGCTATCCCCGAAGTTGAGAAAGGCATCCTTGACCTTCCCCTTCCTGAGGATAGCGCTTATTTTCTGAAGTGCGTAACCTTTTACGAAACCGCCGAAATCCAGGTGGTCGTTATCCCCTTTCGACACGTTGAACAGATTCTGTGTCTTGATAAGATAACTCTCACACAGATTCAGAGCACCCTTCATCTCGTCGGACGTCTCTATGTCCACTTTCGACGCATTCAGCACGGACACCTCGCTGTCGGGTCTGCTCCCATCGAAGATCTTCTCCAGCGAAGAAAGTTCCTTCGTGATGTCCTTGTACAAAGCGTAAGCCTTGTTCTCGGGAAGGCCGCAGAACTGTATAGTCAGCGTACTTTCGAAAATCCCTTCGACCGATGCTCTCAAAAGAGTATTGCTTGATGAATATGTGCTCTGTGTTTTCATTCGTAAAATGATTTATTTTTTCTTATAGAATCCCATAACGGAACCGACCGCACGATTCTCCTTTCCTCCTGATGTATTGCTTAACAGGGAATTAAGCCTCTCGCCATTAAGTGTCATAGCAGTAGAGCCGCCGCCGTCGAAATTAACCGCTCCCACACATCCCAGACCTTTCATTATCTGGGCCAGTTCCACGATGCCGGCACCCTTGCTCTCCGTGATACGGCCGTCGCAGACGAAAAGTATAATCTTCCCGTCCTCGGTATATCCCACGGCGGTACGGTCAGGAGTAACGGAATTGGTAAATATGTCAGATGCTATCATCTCATAATTTCTTACCAATGTGCCGCTCTCTGCCGTAGCATCTGTCATCACCTTGCCGTCTTTAACCAGAAGCGGGCCTGCGCTCATCGCATAATATGGCGTCCAGCTAAATGAATTGCAAGGGTATGTCTCACTGACTCCGTCATAAGAATTCTTGCCATTGATATTGGCCATAGGCGAATTATAGAAATATGTGATGTTATTGTCATCCCTGGCGGCCCAGAATGCCATAGGTTTCTGATTCTCATCCACTCCGAAAGTACCGCGCAGGGTAGGAAGCGAAGTGGAAGGGCTTACTGTACCCTTATCCACGTGGTAATCTCCGGTAACACCCGTTGCCATATTAAAATAACCGGCATTGGTAAGGATGTAATTGTCTTCCATACCTTCATAGAATTTCTCCAAAGTCTTGGCCGTAGAACTGAACTCCATACGGAATTCTACATTACCCTTGGTCACATCGGCTATCGCATACCATGCGTTGATAGGACGGCCGTTGAGCTGGTCAGAAGTCTTGTAAAGCTGAATATCTTCCGGAAGGGTTGAATCCTCTATCCTGGTCCAGCTGAACGTGATGGCTTCAGGCTCGTCCGTAAGCTTAATCTCCACCTCATCACTATAGGTAGTGGCTTTGCTACACACCAGATATGCACGCACCTTGTAAGTCACACCATAATCCAGGCTTGCACAGGTAATAGCCTGAGTAAGACGTGCGACATTGGACTTCGGACCATGCTCGAAAGAATCATTTTCTATGGTAGGAGTATGACCCTGTGCCCAGCAGAGGCCCCAATCGGTAGCAGGATAAGTGCTTGAAGATTTGAGCGTGTACTCAAATGTCGCGGACGTAGGCGTATAGACCACATCTGAACTGAAAGAAGGAGACGGGAGTGTCGAATAGTCGAACATTGCCAGTTCCTTATAAATTACCTGTGAAGAAAGCATAGGACCGCCACTTATGGCTTGAACACCCACAGAATAGGTCACTCCCTGATCAAGGCCTTCGGTGATGGCGTATTCACAGGCATCTGCGGGAAGTTCGGCTATCTGCTTCTCTGCAGCTGTGCCTTTCTTAATGAACACGGCATAACCGGCCTCGTTGTCGCAGTTGTCCTGCCAGGTAAGATTGGCCTGAGAAGTGAAAGGAACCTGCTCCACTTTCACCTTCGTAGGATTTTTCAGTGGTGCATAATGCTTCTCACCTTCCTCTGACACAGGATTGCAGGAAAATACCACATACGGAAGCAACACTGCTCCCAAAATGTTTAAAAATCTCATAGTACGGATATTAGTATATAGTTTTGTTATTTTCTTATGACATTATAAGCTTTCACCTTCAACTTCTCTCCCGTAGGAATGGTCACCACCCTGTCTTCTCCGCTCATATTCACGACTATGTAAGCGTCGCGTCCTTTCGTGTTAAGCCAATGCGCCCCCATCACCACCGGGTATTCCTCCCCATCGAACACGGTGAGTGTAGGAAGTTCCTCCGGGAACTCCAGCTCCCCGATGAACCTTCCGCCATAGAACACGTCGTGATTCCTGGAGCGGAACCTTCCCAAAGTGCGGAGGAACTCTATCTCGACCTCGTTGCCATCCGCGAAAAGCCAATCAGGCTGTATCCAGCCAAGCTGCGCTCCCCACAGAAGACTGCGAGCGTTGTTATATAAGAAATGTCCGTCGTTAAGCTGCTGATGATAATAATTCAACCCACTGTACACCGCCCTATCCGAATAGATAAGCGGAAATACAGGACGCATCTTAATGTCCCTACTGTGAGGAGTATTGACAATCAACATCATATCCAATAGATCCATATACACCTCAGCATTTTCCTCCGAAGTGACGGCCTTCCCATCTTTGAACACCTCCGTGTGGAGCCTGCCGAAAAGCGACCTGTAAGCCTGCGGCCACCAGCATCCGGCGCCCGGAGCGTGAGAATGGTTCGAAGCATAGCAGGGCTCGCTCGCCGCGGCGGACACCTGATCTATATAGAGTCCGTCCGTCCCTATTCCGAAAACTATCGAGTCTGCCAACTCGCTTATAACATCCTGCCATATCCCGCTTGACGGGCAGGTAACGGTGTTTGGAACGTTGGAGGTGGGATAAATCTCGGTATAAAGCGATCCGTCGGCCTTGCGGCAAGAAGCCAGATAGCCCTTCTCCTTATATGAATCGTTCGCCGGGTCCCAGAGACGGCCGTTGATGTAAGGGGTCACGTGCGCCCCGGCAGACTGTACCTCATGCACGATGTCCGCAAATCCCGGCTTGGCCGGCAAATATTCCGGATACATAGTGTCATAGGCGTAGTGATGCCAATGATACCAGTGCACACCCAATCCCCTGTCATAATACGCCACAGCCTTGCGAAGCGCGGTGATAACCTCCGGATACATATTTTTCGGTCTCATCCACACGTCAGCCTCCCGTATCCACGGGGTTATGTTTCTCTCTTTCAACGATTTGCCGGCCCATTGCGAGGTGAGAACGAACGGGCGATACCACTTCAAGAGCGTCTTGTCCCAATTCTCCCCGTTGAAAGCGAACGCCGTGGCCCAGGGCAGCTCGAATCTGCCCTCTTCGGTCCAGGCATAAGAGGTCGTCACCTTCTGCGAGAAAGTAATGGCCCGGTCAGTCCCCTTTATGTAAAAATACTTCGCGTTCCCGTCCAGATCCTGCGAAGCGAAATAATAAGTCCCTGACTGCGAATAAGTAAGCACGAACTGCATGCCTCCCGTGACGGAAGGATAACGGGTACTCAGAGACGCCCCGTTCACCGGAATGTCGAACTCGGCGCCATATCCCATAGGCAATATGGCTTTCGACCCCTCGTCCCTGCCGACAGTTATCACCGGAAAGGTCAGTTCGGTCACGGTCCAGCCGGAAGGCAGATGCGCCGACAGGCTCCACAGGGTCAGGTCCCCGTCTTCACGCACATTGACATTCACCACATTGGCATCGTTCCTGTCCAGGCTGATGAGCCACTTTAGAGTGGCGGACGTACCGTTCCCGCTGACCACACAACCCTGATAACGGGCATAGTCGGCCGAGAATTCCGGGCACTCTCCCTGAGGGCCAAGCAGAGTCATCTTCCATACCGATTGGTCAGAATTAAGAACGCTGCTGACATCGCTGTGGTCAAGAATAAAAGCAAAACAACTTTGAGATTGAAGTCCCAAAGTTATTATTGCGGTTAATATCAAATACTTGATTTTCATTATTATCTCTTACGTTGCTGCTGTTTGAGCTGCTGTTGCTGAAGTTTCTGCGCTTCTTCCAGGCGCTGCTGCCATTTGCTCTTAGGAAGCGGTTTGCCCTTGGATGCTTCGACCTTGGCGATCACGGCTGCAGGCTTAACGCACCATTTTCTGATTATGAAGATCTCTATCATAGAGATGAGCTGAGACACCAGGTAGTAGTAGCTAAGTCCGGAAGACAGGCTGTTACAGATGAAAAACATCATTATAGGCATCATCCACACGCTCATAAACTTCATAGACTGTGCAGAAGGATCGTCGGAAGACGGCTGCTGAGACATCGTAACCTTACTATAAACCCACATCACCACGGCCATAAGAAGCGCGAACAGCGACAGGTGGTCGCCCAACAGAGGCACTCTCACGCCGAAATCCACTATGGAATCGTATGCGCTCAGGTCCTCGGCCCACAGGAAGCGCTGCTGGCGAAGCTCTATGGATGCAGGGAAGAAACGGAACATCGCCCACAAGATAGGGAAAGTAAGAAGCGTAGGAAGGCATCCTCCCATGGCGTTCACTCCGGCCCTCTTGTACAGGTCCATCGTGGCCTGCTGCTTTTTCAGAGCGTCGTCCTGCTTAGGATATTTCTTGTTTATCTCCTCTATATAAGGTCTCAGCGCGCTCATCTTCGCCGACGAAGCGAAAGACTTGTACGTGAACGGCAGCACCACGATCTTGATTATCAAGGTCATAATCAGGATGATAAGACCGAAGTTCGCGATGTACCTGTGCAGGAAGTTGAACATAGGGATGATAAAGTACTTCGTGAACCAGCCCACGAGCCAGCCTCCCAGAGGGATCACCTTCTCGTAGCTGTGGTCGAACGACTTCAAGGTCTTGTAGTGGTTAGGCCCCAGATATATCTCCAGAGGAATGCGCGTATCCTTCCCGCCCTCCAGGTCCAGACGCATATTGGCCTGGCAGGACATAAGGTCGTGATCTGCATTGCCTTCTCCCAGAAAATCCACCTTCAGGTCACCGGAAGCGAACTGATGCGGCGCACGGACTATCATTGAGAAGAACTGCTGCTGGAATGCGAACCACTCCAGACGCGAAGATATCTTCTTGTTCGCGCTGCGCCCGCGTCCCATCTCCACCGGCTTCTTGTCACCGCTGAAGTAGTAGTTGAGTTTAGAATACTGGCTTTCGTTCTTGTATCCCTTCTCCATGCGCGGGATTACGGTATGGAAGTCCACATCCACCGAATTCACCTGGCGAGGGATATTCGTCATTCCTATGAATGCCAATTCGCTCTCGACCATATACGATCCCCCGGAGAGCCTGTAGCTCTGCTCGATGTACCCGCCCTTCTCGAAAGGCATCCTGAGGACGAGGGAAGAGTCCGTCTGTTCAGCCACGTCGAAGGCGAAGTCGGAAGTATTGATGTATTCGTCGGTGTAAACGCTTACTCCGTAATGGTTAGCGCCTTCCCTGAACAGGTAGAGGTCGCTGCCGCCGTAATTCGTGTATTTCTTCAGCCTGGCTGACCACAGCTGCGCACCCTTCGTATTAACCTCCACCTCGATAAGGTCATTGGCCAGGGAGATCACCTCCCCTTCCGAAGACTTGCGCGCGTCAAGCGAAGCATCCTTGTAGATGCGTGCGGGTGCTGCCGCAGGCTGCTGAATCTCAGCCGTTCCCTGCTCCGCCACTCTGGCAGCCTGCTCTGCGAGCGCTATGGCCGCGAGAGAATCCTGCTGAGCCTGATAGATAGCGGCCTGCTCCTGACGGAGCTGAAGTTGTTCATTGGCCTGTTTAGATTGGAAAATGGTAAAGCCGACGAGGACTAAACCCATTAAGATAAAACCGATTACCGAATTCTTGTCCATTTTTTAATTACTTCTGGCTTCTTATCTGCTCCTCAATTTTTTTCAACTCTTCTTTAGCCTGCTCGATGCGCTGCTTCATCTGCTGCACCAAACCTTCAGAATTCTTCGAATTAGAGAAGAAACCTATGTTATTCTCGTATGTTACTATATCCTGCTGAAGCGAATTGTACTTTCTCATCAGGTCGTTTCTGCCCAGGACAGGAGGGAATTTCTCGTCTATAGCCTGTCTGAAAGCCTGTGCCACGGCGTCCTTCTCCTTGAACGGCACGAAACCGATCTCGCGGAAACGGCGCGTGAATTCCTCCTTCGCCTGCTGCGCGCTGACGTCAGCCTTCTGCTCGTATGCCTTCACCTCCTCAATGATGGCCTTTTTCGCCTTCAAGTTAGCATAATAGTCATTGGCAGGACCCGCTGCAGCATCCCTGGCTGCGAAAAACTCGTCGCAAGCCGCACGGAATCTCTTCCAGAGCTGCTCCGACTTCTTCCGCGGAACTGCGCCTATCTCCTTCCACTCTTTCTGCAGGGCGATGAACTGATCGGTGGTCTTCTTCCAGCTGTCACTGGTCTTCAGTTCCTCCGCCTTCGCGATAAGGGCCTCTTTCTTAGCGATGTTCTCCTCCATTCCGCCCTTGACGGCCATAAAGAAGTCGCGCTTCTTCAGATAGAACTTGTCACAGGCCGCACGGAACCTGTCATATATCTTCTGATTATCCTTGCGCGAAGCGAAGCCGATCTTCTTCCATTCCTGCTGTATGCCCTCAATCTCCTTCGAAAGTGTGTTCCAAACCCCTGCCTGGACGATATCCTCCCTGTCCGCGATGGCCTCCACCTTCTCGCAAAGCGCCTCCTTCGCCTTCAGATTCTCCTCGAATCCGGCCTTCAGCTGCTCAAAATGCTGCTGATAACGTCTGTTGACCACGCCCGTAGCCAGCTTGAAGCGGTCCCAGATGCTGTCGCGAAGGTCCTTCGCCACCGGGCCAATCTCCTTCCACTGCTCGTGAAGTGCCTGCAGCGCGTTGAATGAGCCTACCACATCGTCCGATGCTGCCAATTCCTCAGCCTGTGCGCAGAGTTCCTCCTTCGCCTCGAGATTCTTCTTGAAATCGAGATCGCGGAGCTCGTGGTTTATCTGCACCATGTCGTAGAACTTCTCCACCTGATGCTGATATGTCTCGTTTATATTGCGGAAATCCGCTGCCGGAACCTGTCCGGTCTCTCTCCACAGAGCCTGGATCTCACGAAGCTTCGGGAACGAGGCCTGAACATCTATATTATTCTCCACCAAGTCCTTAAGCTCTTCGATAAGAGCCTTCTTTTTCTCCAGATTGGCCTGACGCTCGGCTTCCAGACCCTTGTTGTACTCGGCGCGTTCGCGCTTGTAGTCGAGATACACAGTCTTGAAGTCCTCTTCTATCGAAGAGAACGTCTCAGCCACATCTTTACCGGCAGCGTCTGCATCTGCCTTAAGTTTGCCAAGCACCCTGTAGAAAGAGGATTTAAGCGCTTCCACTTCCTTAGAGCGTTCCATACGGTCTTCGGCCGCACCGATCTTCTTAAGTTCAAGTACCAATTCCTCAAGATTAGGATTTTCAAGGTCTGTTGCCATAATATTATAAAGGTTTTTGATATCGGACAAATATAGCAATTATTTTGGTAATTTTGCAGAGGAAAAATGAACATATACGATGAGAGTAGACATACTTACCGTGGTGCCTGAGCTTCTGGACAGCCCGTTCAGCGCCAGCATAGTCGGACGCGCCGTAAAAAAAGGGCTGGTGGACATACATATACATAATCTGCGCAAATACGGAATCGGCCCGCGCCAGAACGTGGACGACTATTCCTACGGCGGAGACGCCGGTATGGTGATGATGATTGAGCCTGTGTACAGGATGATAGAAGAGCTGAAGGCCGAACGAGACTACGACGAGGTCATCTATATGTCACCTGACGGTGAACGCCTCACCCAGGGCGCATGCAACGCCCTGTCCCTCAAGGAAAACATCATAATCCTGTGCGGACATTATAAAGGAATAGACCACCGCATACGCGAACATCTCATCACCAGGGAAATTTCCGTAGGCGACTACGTGGTAAGCGGCGGCGAGATTCCGGCCGCGCTTCTGGTCGATGCCCTGGTAAGACTCATCCCGGGTGCCCTGACCGACGAGACCTCCGCCCTGTCCGATTCATTCCAGGACGACCTGCTCTCCGCCCCGATTTACACCAGACCGGCAGAGTTCAACGGATGGAAAGTCCCCGATGTGCTTCTGAGCGGGAATCCGAAACTTATCCAGGCCTGGCAGGAAGAACAGGCTCTGGAGCGCACCAAACGGCTCCGACCCGAACTTATTAAAAATTTTTAATAACGAAAAATAAAAATTCAAATTTTTTTTAGAAAAGTTTTGCAGAAACAAAAAATGGTAGTATATTTGCCTTCGGAAATGATAAACAACTCACCTTACCGGGAGGTAAGGATTCTAACCAACAATAATTAACCTTCTTAATAGGTAATACACTACTAACTAATCGATAAAAACTCGCAGGGATGCGAGTTTTTATCGTTATTGGGCTTAATGAAAAAGGGCGCCCGAGCGGGGTGCCCTCTGATTTACAGCTTATTAAAGAATTTTTCTTAATGCACGGGCCAGCTGGTCCGGACAGGAAGTCCCCTTCCCCTTGCAGCTGATCCCCTCCAGCCGGCGCACCACGTCCTCCACCCTCATTCCCACACAGAGAGACGAGATGCCCTGAGTGTTGCCGTTGCAGCCCTTTGTGAACTGAACCTTCTGGATGATGCCATCCTTGACCTGCACATCTATCTGCACAGAACACACGGCACCGCACGTCTGAAAAGACAGGCAATGCTTTCCGTCTTCCGTAAAATAGTCCTGCAGAACATTTACATCAAAATCTGCCATAATCACTACACTATATTTCTTTAAAACTTACAGCAAATCCGCCGCCCGGTGCCATATACACGCGAAGCGAATCGGTCGAAGTGACCTCTTTCACATAAACCTGGCAGGCATCCTGCTTTCTGTAATGGCTGTCGGCATTGTCCGCATATACGGTGGCCTCGTAAGCCTTGCCGGAGTCCAGGAACGAAAGCGGCACCTCCACCGTGCGGGAGTTCTCGTCGGTCACGCCGCCCATAAACCAGCGACCTGTCTTCTTGCCCTGACGCGCGATCACCAGATAGTCACCCGGCTCTGCCAGCAGATATTCGCTCCTGTTCCAATCGACTTCCACATCCTTGATGAACTGGAACTGTTCCGGGAACTGCTCATAGTTCTCCGGCAGGTCGGCAGCCATCTGAAGAGGCGAATACATCGTAACATAGAGCGCAAGCTGATTGGCCATAGTGGCATTGACCCACGATTTGTTCCTGCCACCGGTCACATTCTCCAAGTCGCGGCGGAATATACCCGGCGTGTAGTCCATAGGGCCACCGTTAAGGCGCGTGAACGGAAGTATGGTCACGTGGTGCGGCAGTGTACCGCCAAACGCCTGATATTCAGTACCGCGGGCGGATTCGTTGCCCACCAGGTTAGGATAAGTCCTGCAAAGTCCCGTAGGACGCACGGCCTCGTGCGCGTTCACCATCACCTTATGTTCCGCAGCTTTCTTAACCGCATACAGATAGTGATTGACCATCCACTGTCCGTAATGCTTCTCACCGAACGGAAGAATATCTCCCACATATCCGCTCTTCACCGCATCATAGCCATATTTATTCATAAGGTCATACGCAGCATCCATATGCCTCTCGTAATTCCTTACAGACGAAGAAGTCTCGTGATGCATCATCAGTTTAACTCCCTTCTTATGAGCGTAGGCGTTAAGAGCCTTAATGTCGAAATCAGGATATGGGGTCACGAAATCGAAGACATAGTCCTTATTACAATTGGCCCAGTCCTCCCAGCCCTCGTTCCAGCCCTCGACCAGAACCTCGTCGAAGCCATTGGCAGCGGCGAAATCTATATACCTGCGGACATTGGCATTGTTAGCGCCGTGCCTTCCGTTAGGGGTAGCGTGCGCATAATCGGACTCTCCCAGATGTACGGAAGTGAAGTCATCGGTATAGGCCCACGAGCCCTTGCCGCTTATCATCTCCCACCACACGCCGACATACTTGACCGGTTTGATCCAGCTCACGTCATCGAGAGCGCAAGGCTCGTTCAGGTTCAGAATCATACGGGATGCCAATTGTGCCGTAGCGCTTGGTGCCACCTGTATGGTACGCCAAGGGGTATTGAACGGCGTCTGAACGCGACCTTTGTACCCTTGGGCGTCTGGAGTGAGGTGCGAAGTGAACACGAGTGCCTTAGGATCGAGCTCCAGATGCATACAAGGATAGTCCACCAGAGCGGCCTCGTGTATATTAACATAGAAGCCCAGAGGAGAACGCATCTGAAGGGATGTCTGTACGCCGCAAGTCGAGAAAGGAGTCTGCGAGTCGTTACCGCAGATGGCATCCTTGAACTTGGCAGGAATCTCACTCAGCAGGCTCTCGGTGTAGTTATACTCCTGAGTGTCATAGTCACCAGGAATCCACCACGCAGTACAGTCCTGTGCCATAGCGAACTGAGTAAGTTCTTCGTTGATAACGAAATACCTCAGACCAGCCTGATCCGGGAACTCATAACGGAAGCCAAGTCCGTCGTCGAACAGGCGGAATCTTATATTTATCCTATGTTCAGTAGCCTGCTGAACCAGCTCCACCAGAAGTTCATTATAGTGATTACGTATCTGAGACTCCTCACCCCATACCGGAGACCAGGTCTCATCGAACGTGCTTCTCGATACATTCTGAACGGTAAATCCGTCGTGCAGAGACTGAGCCGGCCTGTAATCGGTCTTGTCTATAGTACCATCCTGCTGATACTCAATCTTCTGTGCTTTCAGCACGCCTCGAAGTTCAAATCCCAGTGAAGAAGGCAATATCACATCCTGTCCTTTATATTTAAGGGAATAGAACGGAGTTCCATCTTTCTCGTTCAAAGCGAACGACATCTCCAGATTACCGTCCGGGGAAAGAAGTGTGGCACACTCCCCTTTCAGTTCATCTTTTCCATTACTGCACGACACCAGCGCGAGAGCTGCCGCCCCAATGGTTAATAATTTCAGTTTCATAATTTACGTATTGTTTTCCACCTATAAATATAGGGACATTTTCGAAAATGCTGAAATTTATTTGGTATCTTTACGGCCGGCGGGCCGCAGGTGCGCCTCTGCATTATGGGACAGGAGATAGAAAGAAAATTTCTGGTCTGCGGAGATTTCAGATCCGGGGCCAATGACGCCACACGCATCACACAGGGCTACCTCTGCTCGGTGCCCGAACGTACCGTTCGAGTGAGAGTCAGGGGCGACAGAGGCTACATCACCGTCAAGGGAGCCGGCAGCGCGAGCGGTGCGAGCCGTTTCGAGTGGGAGAAGGAGATTCCGGTAGAAGAAGCCCGTGAATTGATGAACCTATGCGAGCCCGGAGTCATAGACAAGACCCGCTGGCTCGTGCCGGTAGGCGCACACACCTTCGAAGTGGATGAGTTTCACGGCGAAAACGAAGGGCTGATCCTGGCGGAGGTCGAACTTGGCTCGGAAGACGAACCCTTCGAACGCCCGTCCTGGCTCTCCGCCGAAGTCACCGGCGATCCCCGCTACTACAACTCCGCCCTCTCCCGCCATCCCTTCCGGGAGTGGGAATAAGTAATGACAAAAACAAAAATAGACGTTTCATTTTGTCCACACCTAGCTTGACAGGTATGCCTGTCACGTTGGCCTGGCAGGGCAGAGGCCTTTCTGCCCTGCTGGAACGTTAATAGTCTATCTTCGCGTCGAAGACTTCCTTCACGCTGCGGTGCAGCCTCCTGAGATTGACGGACCCGGCGATAAGGATCACTCCGGCCACGGCGAAGGCGACACCCAGAAGGATGGCGACCACTTTCATACCGAAAGAGAACGGCTTGAAGATGATGAGCAGGGACATTATCAGCAGAAGTACTCCGCCTGCCGTGCCCCATCCTGAACGGGGAACGCCGAAATAGCGCAGATCACCTGCCATTCCGAGTATCATGAAGCTATGATACAACAGCCAGATACCCAGCAGCACCGGAAGTGCCAGCGCGGTGAAACCCGGATTGGCACACAGAAGAATACCCACGAACAGGTCGAGGAATCCGCCCCAAATGTTGTAGCTTCTGGTCATAAAGAAGTTATGGCTGGTGAGGGCCGTCACCAGCTCAGCTATGCCCATAACTATCATAATGCCGCCAAAAAGCAGCGTGAATGTGGCATAACTCTCTGCAGGATTGCAGAATATCGTTACTGCGGCAGCGAGGCACAGAATGCCGCCTACCAGATAAAGCCACCAGTTCTTGACCGTACGCGTAGCGTTGTCAGCCAGTCGTGTAAGAAAATCTCTCATAATATTACCTTTTAATTATATTCTTTTCCCGTTTCTTCCGCCAATTCCGTGCCTGTGACAAAGTGTCAATCATCCGGGCGCTGACACAGCTTTCAGAAAAAACATTCACACGTGCCAAGTTCTTTCAGGAATTGCTAAATTTGCAACTCGAAAAACATATATATATATTATGGCACTTGAAGCACAGATTCAGAAAGACATTATGGCTGCGATGAAGGAGAAGGACACGGTCCGTCTCAACGCAGTGCGTTCCATCAAGTCAGCTATCCTGCTGGCCAAAACATCCGAAGGCGGAAGCAAAGAACTGACGGACGGAGACATCATCAAACTCATACAGAAACTTGCCAAGCAGAGAAAGGAAGCTGCCGAGCAGTACACGGCCGCCGGCAGGCAGGAATTGGCAGACAATGAGATAGCGGAAGCTGCCGTGCTCGACACCTATCTCCCGAAGCAGCTCAGCGAGGCTGAAGTGGAAGCCAAGGTACGTGAGATCATCAGCCGCGTAGGAGCATCCAAGCCATCAGATATGGGTAAAGTTATGGGTGTAGCCACCAAGGAATTGGCAGGTCTGGCGGAAGGACGGGTAATTTCAGGCATCGTCAAGAATCTTCTGAACCAGTAGATGGAAAGGACACTTGTCATCATAAAACCGTGCGCTCTCCAGAGAGGGCTCGCGGGAGAGATTCTTGGCCGGTTCGAACGCAAGGGTCTCAAGATCGTGGCGCTGAAGATGTACCGTTTCACTAAAGAGAAGTGCGCCGAGCATTATTCACATCTGACACAGAAGCCGTTCTACCATATTATAGAGTCATCTATGATGGCGGCTCCGGTCATACTGGTATGTCTCGAAGGGATTGACGCTGTGAGCGTGGTCCGCGAGATGACGGGAAGCACGAACGGAAGGAAAGCTCTGCCGGGAACGGTCAGGGGCGACTATTGTATGAGCCACCAGGAGAACATCATCCACGCTTCGGACAGCCTCGAAAGCGCGCAGGCCGAACTCAAAAGATTCTTTAGTGAAGAAGATTATTTCGAGTACGACACTCCCCTCCTCCCTTACCTCTACGCCGAGGACGAACTGTAACTTCTGCCGGAATTGTTTTTAATTTTTATTATAAATTGTTACCTTTGACGGTACAAAATTAGTTAGTTGTAGCCTACTTGCCTGAACGTCAATACTATGATTCATTCAAGAAGTGTTACCTATCAGCAGAAACAACAAATTTAATACAAATGAAAATCAGATCATTTCTTTTCGCGGGCATCGCTGTGCTTGGATGCCTGACAGGATGCAACCCTTCCGGGAACGAAGAAGTTGCACACACGTTTGAAATTTCCGGACTGGATGAAAACAGCCTTGCTTACACGTCAGACGGAGGTATGAAGCAGTTTACCCTCAAGACCGACATTTCGTGGACCGCAAACAGCGATGTGGACTGGCTCACGATCACGCCTGGCAGCGGCGAGGCATCAAGCCTTACCACCACCAAAGTCAGAGTCAAGGCCGGCACGAACCCGGTTTCAGAAGACCGTAAAGCCATCATCACTCTGGTTGCTGCCGATGAAAGCATTGACATCGACCCTATTATCATAAACGTAACGCAGGAAAAGGGCCTCACCTTCTCTTTCAGCAACGAGACCGAAGAACACGCCTACACCGACGCTGACCTTAAAGTCGTTCCAAACGGCGGTTCTTCAGACAGTTACTGGTTCTACACCTGCACTTCCGCATCCACTTTCGAGGAATACGGGGTGGACGAACTGGTCAGCCAGCGCATCAGCTACCTGAATTCATATCTTTCAAGTTACAGCGTTTCAGATTTCTGCTACACCGGGACAGATACCGTAAGCTTTTACGGTCTCGTTTCAGAAACAGAATATGTCCTCATAGCATTCGGAATCAAGAAATCATCGAAATTCGAAGCCACCACTTCAGGATTCTCCTTCAGTTTCACCACTGACGCAGCTCCTGCCGCAGATGAAGATTACCTTGATTTTATCGGCACATATTCCATCGACCTCATCGACTATTTCGAAAGCGAAACAGATGATGATGGCAACATTACCGAGATAACCCGCGCATCCGTCAATATGGTCGTAGAACAGGAATACATCAATGAATCCTACTATTTCTACTTCCCGGACGATAACTTTACACCGGTTGACGGAGATTATGTAGACACATTCAGTGCCGCTTATGATGAAACCGCAAAAACCATCTCCCTCATAAACTATCAATATGGATCAATGGGCTACATATGGAATTTCGGCAGCCCTGTAGGCACCGGCTGGATGGCCTTTACCGCAGGATGGTGGAATGATGAGGTCAGCGAAGTCGAATCTGTCGACTTCACCCTGTCAGACGACAAGAAGACTCTCAAACTCACTAACAAATCCACGGTAGCTGACGATCAGCTCTACATTCAGGGGCTTATCTGCGATAAAAATGGAGATGCGACAGATTACGCATATGCCATATATATCTTCGACGAGAAGTCAATTCCTACGCGCGTAGATGAAGCCGCTGCTACTGCAGTATCTGCAGACAAACTCGTCATCAATGCCAAAAGCGACAAGGTCCGCAACCTCAAAGCCAACGGCAAAATTCACAAAACCGTCATCAGGTAATTCCCGATAACATAACAGCGAAAAAGCCGGCTGGAACAAACCAGTCGGCTTTTTTCATCCGAGTTTCTCCCGAAGACCTCTCGTATACTCCTTACACTCCTTTACTATGGCAGCGC
>CAVFXO010000044.1:0-13652 GCA_963626825.1 bacterium
AGTCGTCCGCGCAGCCCTCGTCGAGCTTCTTGCGGCCGTAGCGGCAGGAGCAGATGGACGCTCCGATATGACCTTCGTATCTTTTAAGCCAATACGAAATGTGCTCTATATCAATGGATTGGTTCTCCATCGAGATGGCCTTTTCCACAGGGATGACGTGCATTCCTATGCCGGCGCCTCCCGGAGGAACCATAGGTGTCACGTGCTCGAGCGGAAGGAAAGTCATCCTCTCGAAGAACATCGCGAGCTCCGGATGCCTGTCCATCAGGTCCTTGTTCATATTCGTGTATTCCGCCGAACCCGGCACGAAGAGCGGCACCCAGTACCACCTGTCCTTGCGCTCGTATTCAGCACCCGGAACGGGACCGTCAGCGGTGTATTTGTCGCCGTAGTCGTATTCTAGCATTCCGAAATATGCCAATTTGTCCAGCAGTTCGTCGAACTCGGCGTCAGTGGCGGTGTAGTGCTTCTTATGGTTCCATTCCACCAGCTGCGGATAGCTGCGGTGTTCCCTGACCTTCATGAACTTATTCGAGATGACGTCGAGCAGCAGGTCCAGAGCGGCCTCGCGAGTCTTCGCATCCATCTCGTCCTCGAAGATGCAGGCAAGTCCCCAGTACTCCGGGTCATCTGTGGTGACGCCGTGTATCTTGGCGGGAATCCTGTCGGTTACCTTTTTGACGAATTTCAGAAGTTTCGGGTTCGGATTAGCATCCCCCTTGTGCTTGGGGATGAATTTGGTTGACATTTCAGGCATATCGGTTATTGTTTAGTCGTTTTTCCAGTGGTTCACCTCGTCCACGAGCCAGTCAGCGAATTGCTCCACACCTTCCCCGGTGCGTGCGCAGACTGGTATGACCTTGGCATTAGGATTTCTCCTGTGGATATTCTCTATGCAGCGCTCCATAGAGAAATCGAAATAGGGCAGTACGTCTATCTTATTGATTATCACTACGTCGCAGATGGAGAACATCAGAGGGTACTTGAGCGGTTTGTCGTCGCCTTCCGGAACGGAAAGTATCATCGCGTTACGGCAGCTTCCGGTGTCAAATTCAGCAGGACACACGAGGTTGCCGACATTTTCCAGTATGGCCAGATCTATGCCCTCGAGCGGAAGGTTGTCCAGTCCCTGGCGGGTCATCTCCGCGTCCAGGTGGCACATTCCGCCGGTGTGAAGCTGTATGGATTCGATTCCGGTGGCGTTCTTGATCTTCACGGCATCCACGTCGCTGTCTATGTCGGCCTCCATCACCGCTGTGCGGACCTTGTCCTTTATGAGATTTATGGTGCTGATAAGGGTAGTGGTCTTGCCGCTGCCCGGAGACGACATAAGATTGAGAAGGAAAACTCCCTTTTTCTTGAGCTCCGCCCTTAGGGCGTCAGCTTGATGCTCGTTCTCCTCGAAGACGCTCTTCTTTATCTCGATTACTTTAACTTCGCTCATAATTTGTACACGTTAAGGCCAATTTCTTCACTGAAAACTCTTTCTGTCTCGTCCCCGAAGTCCTCGATGAAGATTTCTCCGGCTCCGCTAAGGTGTGCGGACAGAAGATGTCCTCCCAGGGTGGTATAGTCCCTGCGGCCTGCCACGATGTGAAGATGAAGGTATGTCTTGCCGTTAAGGGTGGAGACATTGCCCAGAAGACTTGCTATCTCCATCTGTTCGCGGAACTCTTTGTCCACGTATTGTTTGGTAGCCGGATCGAAAAATCTCAAGGTCATCCTGTCTATGGCCCCTATACCGGAAATGCTCCCCGACCTGATGTTCCTTTCGGAACAGAAGGCCAGGAGAGCATCCGTGATCTCAGTGTGATTGTCTATGCTGAGTGTATATTTGTGGTCAGTTTGTCTGTACTTGTACATCACTTTCTTCCCGCGCACACGCTACGCTTTTAGTCTACTACGTTACCCTATCCCTAAATCCCTTTCCTCGGGAAAGGGACTTGCTATCGGCTTTTAGTCCTCCACATCTGTTTTCGCATGCGAAACTTATATATAAGACAGACAAATTTAGCATAATTATTTGTTTTTTACACATCTAAGTTGCATTCCGCATTCACAATGGGCGAACATAACTGAAAGACGTCCGTCCGGATAGGTAGTAGTGAAGGTTGTCCCAAGTGCGAAGAACTGCAGGCTTGGAGATGCGGTGGCATTGTATTTATAGAAGGTGGAAGTTGCGCAGTATGTTATCGCAGGCTGTCCTATCAGCGTCTCGTCGCTGGCTTTGCCCTCCGTTACGGCATTCTGTTGATACTGTCCTGCCTTTGAGTAGTTGGTCTTCATGCGGCAGCCGGTTAGAACGAAATTCCATCCGAGTGCGTTGGCCTGCTTGACTGAGCCGTATTTGACATCGGCATCCCAGAAGATGGCGTTCTCGTCGGTTACGGCAACGGTTTCGCCGTCAGCCTTGTTCGAGTAGCCGCAGAGCGCGATGTACTCGGTTCTGGTAGGCACGTGCCAGCCGTTAGGGCAGATGCCCTGTGCGCCTTCGAAGGTGGAGGCGTTGTCCTGGGTGATCTCCTGTCCGAAGATAGCCTGGCAGTCGTACAGGTATCCGTGACTGGAGATCAAGGTCTGGTCGCTTGACGCCGTGGCTACGCCTTCCACGATAGTGTAAGGCGCCCAGATGTGAACGTCGGTAGCTGCCGGGTCGGTGGAAACGGTGTATCCGTCAGGAACATAGCGCATCGGCTGGGACATCCAGACAGTGCCGTCTGAAAGCGTTACGGTAGTGTATTTCTCGTTCTTGTAGACGAAATATCCGTCGTATTCGGCGAAGTCGACGTAGGTAGGAACGTCCGGTGCGATCTCACCTGCGTCCTCCCAGTTGGCGATGTCTCCGGAAATGCTTACTGACAGGTCTCCAGGGAGCACCTTGGCATTTATGGTGTACTGTCCGCCGGCGTGAAGCTCGGTGGATAGCAGTTTCTGGTTGAGCACGTCGCCCGTGCTGAGGGTTACGGCGAGCTTGAGGGCTACCGTCTGAGGCACTACGATGAGAGCGTATTCAGAATCTGCGCTGACCTCGTATGCTTTGACGGAGATTTCATCGGAGGTCCCGTCCACCGTGGCGGTAAGGGTCGAGAGGTCTATGTCGGCCGTTGGCCTGACCCCCTCGATGGTTACTGCGGTGATGTCTGCGCCGGCCTGGTTGTCAACCTTGAGCACCAGCTTGGTAAGAAGATGCTTGAAAGGCACTGTGACGGCCTCGGATGAAGGTGTAACGTTTTCCTTGACACCTGCTATGAAATCCGACGAACTGATGCCCTCACTCTGGTCGGCCTGCACCGTGAATTTGCCTGGAACGCCCTCGCTCTCGTAAGGATAATATGCGGTAAGGGTGGAGGTGGTCAGAGACTCGGAATACCATCTGAGGGTACTCTGAAATACTCCGTCGGTGAAGGTAAGTTCCTGATTCTCTGCATACGTTCCGCTTTCCTGAGTGATGGTAAGACCTATCTTGTCCCCGTCCTCGAAATTGGTCGCGGTGGCCCTGGTGATGACAGGCGAGATCTGAACGAAACTGATCTGTTCTGCCTCATTTTTCTCGCAGGCGGCGGTCAGAAGCACCACCCCTGCGGCTAAAACATAAATTTTCTTCATATCGTACATTTAAAAATTATAACCTAAACTTAACATATTTGCAAACTGCCCGTCGCGGTGTCCGACGAACCTTACATTATATCTCAGATAGATCCCGCGCGGGAAACTGTACCTGATGAATGCCTCTGCCGGCACTTTAAGACCGGTCTTCCACTCACGCATCGCTTCGTAATACTCTTCGCAGCGCATGACCGCACTTTCAGAATCTTCCCAGAACCCTTTCTTCAAGCCAATGGTCCCTCCCGCAAGCAGCCTGCCGCCAAGCGGGAGCTGGGCGTGCAGACGGATGCCGACGCTCTGAACCAGCGCCGTGCCGGTTTCGGGGTACACGACTGAAGCCACGGACTCCTCCCTTCCGTAGTAGATTAGTACACCCATACGTTTTTCTTTCTGTATGCCAATCCTTTCCCACCCCAGAGACAGGTCGGAACGCCCGCGGGCGAGAACCTGCGTGCTACCGTAATTCAGCGTGGCGGTGATGCCGTTTTCGGTGATGTCTTCCAGAATGTTTTTCCTGTTTCTCTGAACGGAAACGGAGCCGTGCAGGCTGAAGATGTCGAGGGCGCGTTCGCTGCTGAGAGTGTATGCCAGACGGCCGTCGAGCAGTCTCGTGCCGTAGTTATACCAGAGCTTCTGCTTTTCGCCTGTCTTTCCGGAGTTCAGGCCCGCCTGCAGCTGGCCGTAGAGACGGCCTTTCTGAGCCTGCAGAGCTATGGCGCAGCCGTTCTCCTGGACTGGGAAGCGGTCCAGACCCGATTCCTTAAGGTGGGTGGAGGTGTTGTCCCAGATGTCTCGCGTGCCGTAGAACAGTCCTTCGTCCAGGAAAGCGTAATACACGCCCGAACTTACGCCGAGTTCTTCAGCGCTGATGCTCTGGGTGTTACGACTGTAGGTGCAGCTAAGACCCAGACGGGTGTCGCCGCGGTGCCAGAGGACAGCCGGGCTGACTTCCATAGCCATAAAGTATGTGGTATGCCTGAGGTCTTTTCGCTTCGTGTAGTTCTGTGCCTCATAGGAGAAGCTGCCTCCCAGAAGCCATTCTTTCCCAAGGTCCACGCTGATGCCACCTGCAAGCGAATAGACCTGGCGGGTTTTGCTGCCCGGAGTGAACTCGTAAATGTCCACGGGGTAGTATCCCGGAACGGCGCTCATACTGCCGGTGGCCCCGTACATCTGTGTGTTTTCGAACGAGAAGTTCCCGATAAGGGAGAACCTGTCCAGATATGAGGTGCCGCCGGCTTTCGCTCCGGCGTTCCACTGCGAATCGGCATCGAAGGGAGCGTGGTAATCTCCGAAGGTGTATCCTCCTGTAAGCTCGGCGAAGGAGAAGCTTTCCTCTATGGAACGGATCCAGTTGATGTTACGGCTGTCCTTCCAGGAATGGCGGTCGAGCCTGGTTTCGTAGGTCTGACCGGAAGCGGATGCGAGCGAAATCAGCAGGGCGGGCAATATGAACGATAATCTATTCATGGAGAGACTGTGTTTCACGTTCATAAAAATCGCTAGATGAATTGTTCGTGTCGCTCAAGACCTCGTACCCGCAGATGGTGCTGGCTTCCCGGTCGGTGTTCCTGAACAGGGTATGGCCGTAGAAAGGGCCAGAAAAGTCCACTGCACCGGCATCTATCACGCTTGGCAGGCGTTTCTGGTTCTTCCCGTTCTTCTCGAACACTTCCACGCCGTCCATCACCCACGAGGCGGGGATCTTCACTATCTTGTCTGAAGTGGAGCCCGGCTTCTGGATTATGGCGCCGTCTTCCTCCAGAAATTCCTGTATGGTGGTCCCTTCCGGGGCTTTGAAGATCACTGCGGCAGGGGATTGCAAAGAGAGTGTATAGGCATTGGCAATTCCGGTCTTGATGACCACGTTAAGGATGTGGTCCTGGCGGATGTTGCTGCCCGGGGCGGGGTGGTATTTCTCATTCGGGAAATAGGAGGCGTTGTAGCAGACGAAGCAGTCCTCGCGGTCGAGGTTGACCGACTGCGGATAGCTGGACGCGTGGTTGATGGCTCCGTAAACCGCTATGACGGCATCCGCGCCCGGCTCCAGCGGGAAGGTGTGTCCGTCGCCGCCTATCTGCCAGATGGCCTGTATGACGGGGATGAAGTCCTTGTCCTCTTCCCATACGTTGGTGGCTATGGACCTGTACGGATCGACTGTGGCAAAGCACAGGCTGTCAAGGTAGCGGGTCTGTGAACTGTTGTTGTGCAGAATCACGTAGGAGTCGTACTGGTAGTTGCCCTGTTCGGGGTATCTGGAACATCCGCCGCAGTAGATCTCCTTGAATACTATGTTTCCGGCCTTGGAGACGCTTAATGTGAGGTTTACGGAAGCGTTTTCCTCTCCGATTATTATCCGGTCCAGCAATCCGTTATAGATGTATTCGCCATAGGTGCAGCTGTATGCGGCGCGGTAGCTGTCTCTCGGAAGATTCAGGGTGAACAGTCCGTCGCTGTCAGCGGTGCAGGAGAACGACAGGTCGCGGGTGCGGCTGGAGACGCGGAGAACTCCGCCGCTGAGGGCTTCCTGCGGGAAGGTGTCCGGGTAGAGAGGCTGCACTGTGAGAGTCCTTTCCGCCTCGGCCCACGGATTTTCCGTTCTCAGATTCAGACAAGATGTGAGAACCAGACACAGGAGTAAAGTGATGCTTGTCTTTTTCATATTTTGATCCTGCAGGTTAATCCGTAATAGAATGACGGGGTGAATATGGCGCCGACTCCTGTAGCCATAGACATGACATACATTCTGGAGTTCGTGAAGTTGTTTGCGAAGAATGACAGGGACACCTTGTCTCCTATCTCCTTGGTTATGCTCAGATTGGCCGAGCAGTAGAATCCGTAGCCGTCGCGATTGAAGGTGTAGGCGTTGCCGGATTTGATGATAAGGTTCGAGAATTCCGGCAGAGCCGCCTCGGTGTCGGTGAAATCGTGTATCTGTCCGTCTGTGTCCATATATTTGACCGGGCGTACGGCAGTGTAGCTGTTACCGTCGTAGATGCTTCCGCCGGTGGGCTGCGTGCCTTCGGCGGTCACGTTGTAGGCGTATTCACCGCCCTGATAGACGGAAAGATTTCTGGAACGCTGCAGAAGCGACATTTCCAGACGGCAGGTGATGATAAGGCGCGCCTGGGGAATGTGGGTGATGGAGGTCAGATTGGCATCCAGACTGTGGGTCCGCTTTCCGTTGAAGGTGTAGGAGGAATTGGCCCCGTTGGCATAGATGCCGATGTACTGGTACGAGCGGTTCTGGAGCGAGGTGTGCGACGAGCCGCTGCGGTAGAGGTACGAGAGTGTCTCGTCAGCGTAGTATGAGTATGCGTATGCGGCGTCCAGGCGAAGGCTCGTGCTGATGGGCTCGATCTGCGGAAATTCCACTGTCAGTTCGGCGCCCGCGCGGTGTATGTCGGCTCCGCCGGAAGGTATCTGCGATTCAAAGAAGGTTCTGTCGGTTACTAGCGTCTCCATTGCGGTCCAGAGGTCGGAATCCCCGCCGCGAAGATAGACGGTGCCGGCCTGCGAATCCACGCGTATCTGCGGGTCGGACGGAACTTCGTAGCCGGAAGGCAGCGTGCTGATGCTGTAGGAAAGGGGAGTATAGACGCTCTGCAGTGTGTAAGGGTCGCGGGTGAGGTTGTAGTAGCCCACCAGGGACACGGAAGTCTGGGCGATGTTGAAGTCCAGTCCGAGCTCGGTGTTGTAGCTTTTCTGCCAGGTGAGGTCCTCGTTATACAGGGTTTGGTAAGGCTGCGTGTAATAGACGTAAGATGCGCTGTCGCCGTGTGAGAAACTGAAGGTGAGGATGTCGCGGTATTTTTGGACAGGGAACAGGATGTAGTAGGACGGCAGTTTCTCGCTGATTCCCCAGCCGGCGCGCACGGACAGGTCTTCGGAGATCTTCCAGCGGGCGTTGAAGCGCGGAGACAGGCTGCTGATGTCGCGGTACTGCGTACCTTTGACGAAAAGGTTCTCCATACGAAGGCCCGCCATAATTTCAAGTGAAGTCGCGCCTATGGGCAGCGTCAGGTTCTCTTCTGCGTAGAGCGAGAGGTTGTGCATAAACGGGTATTCGCTGTAGTCGCGCGGTCTGAAGCCGTTTGCGCTCACCGACGGGTCCGGGTAATATTCGCCTTTGCCCACATTGCCGTCAGCTTTCCACTGGATACCCGCCTTGAACTTGCTGTTTAGGTCGTTCCATTTGCGGAACCATTCGTATTTGAGCGATGCGGCCAGGTCCAGCTCCCTGGAATCTGTGACCAGATCGGAGAAATAGCTTTTCGGCAGCCTGTCCGCCAGATGGTATCCGGTCAGGGTGGAATGTACCGCAGGAAGGGTCGAAGCCGATGAACTGTAGCCTCGGGTGGTGGTGAGGTTGTCCTGGAAATTGACTGAAGATTCGAACTTCAGGTTCGTTACCCATGGCTTTCTGACGGCCCAGGTGAGATTCGCGTGGGCTCGCAGGGCATTGTCTCGGCCCTTGCTGTAGGTGCCGACGTAGGCATCGGGGTCGTTCTCGCTGTTCATTCCGCCTATGTTGGCGCTCAGTCCGCTGTCCAGATGGAGGACGTCGCAGAATGTGTTCGTGTAGGTGGCGGAGATGCCTCTGCGGGTGTAGGAGGTGTAAGGGGAGGAGAGCTTCTGCGTGGCGCGGGTCCATTCAGCGCTCAGGTTCAGTATGCCCCTGTTTTTCTGGAGATCAATGCCTTTGGAGGCTGACGCAAGCCAGGTGCGCGGATTGGCAGAGAATGTGATGTTCACAGGGGTCACGCCCTTTTTAGTGTGGATGCGCACCATTCCGCTGTTAAGATCGCCGTATTCTGCTGATGGAACGCCGGTTATGACTTCTATGGACTGCACGTTCTCCGTGGAGATGCTTCTGGTGGAGGTGCCGGACATCGTTCCGAACGAGGCGTTCCCGCCAATTCTCACTCCGTCCACTTCGACAGCCGTGCCGAAAGCTGCATTGCCCGCGCTCGATCCGCTGCCGCGAAGGGTTATGATGTTGTCCGACGTAAGGTCGGGGTTGACGGTCTTGCCGCCCGGAAGAAGGGCCGCGATGTCGGTGATGTTGGACATCTGCATATGTTCCAGAGCTTTCGAGCCGAACTGCAGGGAGGTGTTGAGCCCATCCCTGTCCCGCTGTGCGGTGACCACTACCGTCTTGAGTGCCAATGTGTTGGGCGCCAGCTTGACCTTCATTTCCCCAATGTCGCGCGTGAGAGTGAATTCGAACTCCCTGTCGGCGTATCCCAGGCACGCGAACAGAAGCGTTACCTTGCCTTCGTCTATGCCTTCGAGGGTGAATTGGCCTTTGTCGTCGCTGACGGTCCAGATGCCGGTGCCCTTGACGTTAACCCCCACGCCCACAAGCTCCTCGCCGCTGTTCGCGTCGGTTATCTGACCACTCACGCCATAGCGCAGCCCCCGGGTCTGGCCCTGAAGACTGAATGAGGCTAAAAGTAGAATTGTCGTCAAGATGGTGAATTTCCCGTTCATCACTTCTGTCCGTTTTGCGGGAGCAAAAGTAGGAAATTCACCGATAGTGGGATATCACTAAAGGTAGGTAATTTTCAGCGGGAATATCCTTACTGGAGCAGGTGGGTGTCCTGATTCCAGGATGTCTCCCGGTACAGTGAGTTCAGGGTAGGCCAGTAAGGGTCCGGCAGGTACATGCTGATGCCGCTGAAGGTGTCCGGATTGATGGTGACGTTGATGAATTTGGGCGTGGCGGCCTTGTAAAGCACAAACTTGGCGAGTATGGCGTCTATCTCGGCGAGCTCCTCTTCGCTGACCCCCATATTCGCGATTATGTCACGGAAGTCGTAGTGGTAGGAGTAGTTGAAGTTGTAACTCTGTACTGCTTTGGGATTTACGGACAGAACTGCGTCCGGGTGGGCGTCGAAAACCTTCCTGCAGGCCCTGGCGAGAGTGTCCATCTGCGAGCAGTCGTAAAGGCCTACGGTAAGGTAGCTGGAGGAGGCCAGCTTGTCATAGAAATCCTCGCATACTCCCTGCAGGTCAGGAGTTTCCGTGTCCAGCAGCCGGCTGGCGAGGGTGATGTAGTTGTATCCGTAGCTCATCACTTCGGTAGGGGATGCGACGATGTAGTCGACCTTGTCCCTGAGTTCGTACGTGGTCTCAACTCCTCCCATAAGGCAGCAGTCGAATATGATGTAGTCCAGATGTATGGGAAGTGCCTCTGCAAAATCCTTTATGTCCACCGAATAGGAGTTCGAGGTGGATCCGTCGTACTGCGCTCCTATCCACGATGGCGAGATCTTCTTCACTGGCGAGGCGTCACCGCTGCCGTAACTGTAGCCTGTAGGAAGCCATCCCGTGGAGTGGGAGCTGTACAGAAGGCCGTAGGAGGATGACGGGAATTCCTTCTTCACCGTGGTCAGGATGTCCCGTATCATATCGGCGCTTACCGTTATGGCGTCTGACGGATAGGTCTTTATGGTGTCTCTGACGATCTGGCCGTAATGGCTATAAAGGTGGTATATGACAGGCGGCGTGGGGGTGGTCCAGTCAAAGTCGCTTCGGGCGTTGTGCTCGTAAACGATGAGAGCCTCTCTGTCGTTTTTGGCCGGAAGATAGCCTTCCGCGATCTGGGAGATGTTGTTCCTGATGTCCGAAGACAGGTTATTATAGCCTTCGCAGCAGACTATCAGCACTTTGGAGTAACCGATTCCCTCGACCCCTTCCCTTCGTGCCGTGCTGTGCGCCGTGTCTGGGAATGGCGCCAGCTCCGTGCAGGAAACGGCCGCCAGGCTCAGCGCCATCAGTATGCCCTTGAAATTCAGCTTCATACCAATCGCGCGCCTTCCGCCTCCATCTCTTCGAGAGCCTTCACGTGGCCTTTTCCGTCCACATATGCCAGAGCCGTCTTCACTACGTTCACCTTGAATCCGGCCTTGAGAAGGTCCAGCACGGTGTTCTTTACGCAGAATTCAGTGGCGATGCCGCAGACATATACGTCGCTGCAGTCCATAACGCCAAGCACTTCCGTAAGGCTTTGCCCGGCCGGGTTCGTCCCTTCGGCACCGGAATACTGTTCTGCCTTCGGATCGCGGCCCTTGAAGAAGGTCAGGTCCTCGTCTGCGAATTCCTGCAAATCGGCGTGGATCTCAGCTCCGCGGGTGCCTTCCACGCAGTGTGCGGGCCAATCACCTCCCTGCTCGGCGAAAGAGCAGTGATTCGAAGGGTGAAAGTCCCTGATGAAAATCACGGGCGGCACGCCCCAGGAATGCTCCCTGTGGGCGAGAATGAATTTGCGGCATTCTGCCACGGCCTTGTCGGCGTTCTGACAGGCCAATGAGCCGTCGATGAAGTCGTAAAGCATATCCACGACCACTATTGCGGAGTTTCTGGTCATATCTTAAAGTTTTCGATTTCTTTTACGAGACGTTCGATGATGGAGAGCTTGGTGTTAAGAAGCTCATCTGATATGTCCACCTTGTAGAAGTGAGGGTTTATAAGACGCCTCTCGCTCTGCGACAGGTGTGACAGGCGTTCGTTGTAGAAGGCCTTCTTTTCGAAGATGCTGTGCTCTGGAGCGACTCTTTTACCGTCTTTAAGTACCTGCTGCTGAAGAGGCTGCGCGGTGTATTCGCCTTCCGTGAGAGTCTTGTATTTGTATCTGTCGAACTCGTCGTAGATGGTAATAGTCCTGCCTTCCGAGAGGGCCTTGTCCGTGGCGTCGCCCCTAAGGCAGGTGACGTCCAGCTTGAAGACTTCTTCAGGGTAGTTTTTGCTGATGCGCCAGGTGATCTGGAAGCCTGGATTTATCATCTTCGCGCGGTCCTCGGACATCTTCATAACGTTCTGTCCGTCCAGTGCCACGAGCTTGTAAACGTTGCCGAAGCACGGGGCGTTCTTGCTGGTGGCTATGGCGTCTCCCACGCCGTAGCAGTCTATGCAGGCTCCCTGCCTCTCGAGATCCGAGATGAGGTATTCGTCCAGGGAATTGGTGGCGAAAACCTTGCAGTTCTTCATTCCGTTCGCGTCCAGGAGTTTCCTTACCTCTATGGAGAGGTAGGCGAGATCGCCGCTGTCAAGTCTTACTCCATAGCCGTATGGGTAGTTGTCATCGATCCCGTTCTCTTTGAATGAGCGTATGGCGTTAAGAAGGCCGCATTTGAGGGTGTCGTAAGTGTCTATGAGAAGGATCAGGTTCTCTCCCATATGAGTTTTGATGTAGGAGTCGAAGGCCTTGTGTTCGCCTTCCACGGTGCAGCCGAAGGAGGTCACGAAGCTGTGCGCCATAGTCCCGGTGCTGCCGCATCCGAAGATATTCCCGGTAAGGACGTTGCTGGTTCCCGCGCAGCCGGCTATGACGGCTGCTTTGGCGCCGTAAACGGCTGCCCAGGGCCCGTGGGCCCTTCGGGAACCGAATTCACTTACCGGCTTGTTCGTAGCACGACACACTCTGGAGGCCTTCGTGGCCACCGCCATCTGATGGTTCATTATGCAGAGCATAGGGGTTTCGAGCACCTGCGCCTCTATGAGCGGGGCTTCCACTATGATTACAGGCTGGTTGGGGAAGGCTATCTCACCCTCGCGCATAGCGTAGAGATTCCCGGTGAAGTGCATAGTGCTCAGATACTTGCGGAATTCGGCGTATTCGTCTCCCGGAAGGAATTTCTCGAAAAACTCCGGCTCTTTTCCGCCGAGGCTCTGAACCATCTCTATGACTTCGTCCACGCCGCTGACCACGGCCCAGTTGTTGTTCTCCGGGGCTTTTCTGTAGAAGAGGTTGAACACGGCTATTTTGTCGGTGGAGCCGTTGTCATAAAAGGACTTTCCCATCGTGTACTGGTACTTGTCCGAGCAGTATGCGATATCTGTCAGCATTGTATTCAGTTTAAATTCTGACAAATATAATGATAATTTACGATTCTTTCCGGTATGCCGACGGGCTGGTTCCGCAGGCGGCGGTGAAATACCGCCGGAAACTGCTGATGGAGTTGAATCCTGACTTCTCAGCCACCGTCTCGAGCGGCAGAGAAGTCGTGGACAGCAGCGTCTTGGCCTTCCTGACCCTCCAGCCGTTCACGTATTCGTAGAAATTGGTATGCATCTGCGAATTCAGGAAATTGGACGCGTAGGTTCTGTTGGTGCCGAGAGCCCTGGCCAGATCGTTTATGGTAAGCTTCGGATCCAGATATATCTCTCTGTCCTTGAACAGGCTTTCCAGATTGTCCTCGAAACTGTGGTTTCTGGGAGTCTGGCCTCTGCTCCTGTCATCGGAATTCAGAGTCTGGAGCGCCTCCAGCATATCGTCCTGTCTGTAGGAGAAATAGCAGATGAGTCCGAACAGCACTATCATACACAGGTTGTAGGTGGACACTGCATAGGGAGTTTCGCTAAGCGATGCCCAAACCCAGAGGCAGATGATGCCTGTATAGACGTAGAGAATGTATTTCAGCCAGTAAAGCGACAGGCCGTCATCCGAGAAGTTTTCCTTGAGGATTCTGTTGTACCGTCGCGTGGCGGCGAAGCCGTAGGCGATGATGAACACCGAATAGAGCACGGTCAGAATCATCGTGATCTTGTAGATGAGTTCGATGCCGGTAATGCAGTAGGAGAACAGGCTCGCTGCATAGACCAGGGCATTGGCAGCAAGCAGCCAGCCTTTCCTGCGCTGCGGATCGACGATGCGAAGGAAAAGCAGCAGCGCGGCAGGCACTACGGTCATCTCCAGAATGTCGGTGACGGGGGATGTCAGATACGAGTATTGGCCTGTGGCGGAAGGGGACAGGAAGAACGCCAGTTCGACGGTGCTGATCGTGAGCAGCCAGGCCATAAACTGGAACACGGCCTTCTGCAGACCGTGCGCCTTTCCCTTGTGGTACATTGTCGCCGTGCAGAATATCTGTGCGGCGAACAGCATTCCGAAGGTGAAATCACATAGATGTTCGGGTAGAGTCGCGTTCATAACCTGAGCAAAGATAGTCAAAATGGGCGCTCCGAAAAAACGTCAACGGATAAAAATCGCGTTCACTCGGTACAAAAAACCGGTCAGGAAGTACATTTGACCCTTTGCGGTT
>CAVFXO010000045.1:0-9634 GCA_963626825.1 bacterium
AGGGTAAGCAGGGACGTTTCCGTCAGAACCTCCTCGGTAAGCGTGTCGACTATTCTGCACGTTCAGTAATCGTCGTAGGTCCTGAACTCAATATGCACGAGTGCGGTCTGCCTAAATATATGGCAGCCGAGCTTTACAAGCCGTTCATCATCCGCAAGCTCATCGAGCGCGGCATAGTGAAGACTGTAAAGTCTGCGAAGAAGATTGTGGACAGGAAGGATCCTGTCATCTGGGACATCCTGGAGAACGTGATGAAGGGCCATCCGGTTCTTCTCAACCGTGCACCTACCCTTCACCGACTTGGTATTCAGGCATTCCAGCCGCGAATGATAGAAGGCAAGGCCATTCAGCTGCACCCTCTCGCTTGTACCGCATTCAACGCGGACTTCGACGGTGACCAGATGGCCGTTCACCTTCCGCTCGGCAACGCCGCCATTATGGAGGCTCAGCTTCTTATGCTCGGTTCGCACAACATCCTCAACCCTGCCAACGGCGCCCCTATCACGGTGCCTTCACAGGATATGGTGCTTGGTCTTTACTACATCACCAAGATCCGTCCTGATGCCAAGGGTCAGGGAATGTGCTTCTACGGACCTGAAGACGTAATCATCGCATACGATGCTAAGAAGATAGATATGCACGCCCTTATCAAGGTCCGCCTTCCTAAGGACAAGATGGATCTTTCGAAGGGCTATGAGCTCGTGGAGACTACTGCAGGACGTATCATCGTCAACCAGTATGTTCCTGACGAGGTTCCTTACGTGAATACCCTTCTCGGAAAGAAGCCTCTGCGTACCATCATCACCGACGTCATCAAATACACCGGCGTGACCCGTACGGCCAAGTTCCTGGACGACATCAAGAACCTCGGTTACTACCAGTCATTCCGTGCCGGCATATCATTCAACCTGGGTGATGTCATCATTCCTGCAGAGAAGCAGACCCTCATCGACGAGGCTTATAAGAAGATCGAGGAGATCAAGGGTAACTTCGCTATGGGATTCATCACCAACCAGGAGCGTTATAACAAGGTCGTCGACCTCTGGTCAGCAGTCGATAACAATCTTACCGCCATCGTGGGCAAGCAGATCTCTTCAGATCAGCAGGGATTCAACCCTGTATATATGATGCTGGATTCCGGAGCCCGCGGTTCTACCCAGCAGATCAAGCAGCTCTGCGGTATGCGCGGTTTGATGGCCAAGCCTCAGAAGGCCGGTGCGTCAGGAGCCGACATTATCGAGAACCCTATCATCTCCAACCTTAAGGAAGGAATGACCGTGCTGGAGTACTTCATCGGTACCCACGGTGCACGTAAGGGTCTTGCCGATACCGCTCTTAAGACTGCCGATGCAGGTTACCTCACACGTCGTCTCGTGGATGTATCTCACGATGTCATCATCACCGAGGAAGACTGCGGTACACTTCGCGGACTTGTGGCTACAGCCATCAAGGATAAGGATACGGTCGTAGAGTCTCTCGGCGAGAGAATCCTCGGACGTACTTCAGTGCACGATATCTTCAACCCTCTTACAGGTGAACTTATCATCCGTGCGGGAGAGGAGATCCGCGAGGCGGAGGCTTCGCTCATCGATTCTCTTCCTATCGAGAGCGTGGAGATCCGTTCTGTGCTTACTTGTGAGAGCCGCAAGGGCGTATGTGCCAAGTGTTATGGACGCAACCTCGCCACCAGCCGTATGGTTGAGAAGGGTGAAGTGGTCGGCGTCATCGCTGCACAGTCTATCGGTGAGCCAGGTACACAGCTTACACTTCGTACCTTCCACGTCGGCGGTACTGCATCTTCATCCGGAGCAGATTCAAGCATTGACTCCAAATATGACGGACGTCTCGAGTTCTCGGAACTTCGTACTATCGAGCGTGAGAGCGAGGACGGAAAACAGACTGTCGTAGTAGGTCGTATGACTGAACTCCGCATTGTGGATGAGAACACCGGAATCACATTCTCCCAGTACGATATTCCTTACGGTTCAGTCCTTTACTTCAAGGACGGCGACAAGGTGAAGAAGGGAGACCGCATCTGCGAGTGGGATGCATACAACGCAAACACCATCGTCGAAGTGGCCGGTACCCTCAAGTTCGAGAACATGATAGAGGGCGTTACCTTCCGCAAGGATTCCGCAGATGAATATTCAGCATCGAACGACAAGGTCATCATCGAGTCCAAGGACAGGACCAAGAGCCCTGCTGTGGACATCGTGGACGCCACCGGAACCATCATCAAACAGTACAACCTCCCTGTAGGTGCGCACGTTATGGTGGAAGACGGTCAGGAAGTCAAGATCGGTGACATCATCATCAAGATTCCTCGCGCATTCGGTAAGGCCAGCGATATTACCGGCGGTCTGCCTCGAGTTACCGAGCTCTTCGAAGCCCGTAACCCAAGCGCCAGCCCTGCCATACTTTCCGAGATCAACGGTCAGGTAATAATGGGAACAGTCAAGAGAGGTAACCGCGAGATTATCGTGAAGAACCGCTCAGGTGTCGAAAAGCACTATCTGGTTCCTCTTACCAAGCAGATCCTGGTTCAGGAAGATGATTATGTAAAGGCAGGTACTCCGCTTTCAGACGGCGGCATCGCTCCTTCGGACATCCTTAACATCCTCGGTCTGGTGAAGGCTCAGGAGTATATTGTGAACGAGGTTCAGGCCGTTTACCGTCTGCAGGGCGTGAAGATCAACGACAAGCATTTCGAGATCATCGTCCGTCAGATGATGCGCAAGGTGGAGATCACCAACGCCGGCGATACCGAATTCCTCCAGGAGGAGCTTGTGGACAAGATGAAATTCATGGATGTGAACGACGCCATCTACGGCAAGTACTACATCGAGGACGCAGCTGATTCGCAGAAATACAACCAGGGTGACATCATCGGTGTACGTGAACTTCGCAACGAGAACGATTCGCTCGCCCGTCAGGGACTTAAGCCAATGGTTGCCCGTGAGGCTCGCCCGGCTACCGCGAAGCTTGTGCTTCAGGGTATCACCCGCGCTGCACTCCGCACGAACAGCTTCATCTCTGCCGCATCATTCCAGGAGACTACCAAGGTGCTCAGCGAGGCTGCCATCCGCGGCCGTGTCGATCACCTCGAAGGCCTTAAGGAGAACGTCATCTGCGGTCATCTGATTCCTGCAGGTACAGGTCTCAAGGACTACCAGGATATCGTGGTAGGACGCAAGGACGAGGCAGTGGCCGAGCTCAACGAACTTTAGAAATTTCTAAATAATTTATTATGAGGAGGTTTTCCGGAAGTGGAACAACCTCCTCTTTTTTTCACTATATTTGTAGTCTGCTTTCAGCAAGACGCACCTTATGAAAAAAGATACACGACTGTATAGTATATCAGGATGGTTCTTCAGCAAGAGGACACTGCCCCACTGGATGGTACTTCTGATGGATTGTCTGATAGTACTGTTCTCATATTTTCTGACCTATTTTTTCTATTCCGGAAGGACTGATTTTCTTCAGAATCCGTGGCCTCTAATCGATACCCTGTTGGCATTCCTGGTAATACACATCATATTCTTCAGGATTTTCCGGACATATCAGGGCATTCTGCGCTATTCTTCCTTCAAGGACTTGCAGAGGGTCGGCTTCTCCATGCTGCTGGCCGCTGCGTGCTGTTTCGCCATACAGTACCTGTTCGCACCGTACGGGCATTTCCTGTTCAACCCCAAGTACATAATCACCGGATTCTTCTCCGCCACGATCTTAATGTGGGGTGTGAGGGTGGTCGTCAAGATACTCTATGACCAGTTCAGGACCGAGAGGGCCGAGAATGCGCTCGTCTATGGAGTAGGGGACGGCGGTGTGTCTTTGGGCAAGAGCATCAGAAGCGAGAAACCTGCCAAGTACAACCTGGCCGGCTTCATTGCCCACAAGGGCGCTGCCGTTCCGGATTCTCTTCTCGGTGCCAGGGTCTATACTTCGAAATCAAACCTGATGAAGGTCATCAAGTCCCAGAATATAAAGGCGCTTCTGGTGCCTATCAACAGGGTGGATGAGGCCAGGGCCAATGAATCCCTGCTGAACACTTTCATCGATGCCGGCGTAAAGGTGCTTTTCGAGCAGAATCTTACGGATTCCGACACTCTCAATCACGCCAAATATCATCTTCAGGACATAAAGATCGAGGATCTGCTTCCGCGCGAGCAGATAGAGATAGATCTGGAGTCCGTATCCGAACTGATCAAGGGCAAGCGCGTGCTTGTGACCGGTTCGGCCGGAAGCATTGGCAGTGAGCTGACCCGTCAGATAGCTTCATTCGGCCCGTCGGAGCTGATACTTCTGGACCAGGCGGAGACTCCGCAGCACGATATCCGTCTTATGATGGCCAAGGATTTCCCTTCAGTCAAGGCGCACACCATCGTGTCATCCATAGATTCGGCGCACCGCATGAGGCAGTTGTTCGAAACTTATAAGCCTCAATATGTGTTCCACGCTGCCGCCTATAAGCACGTTCCGATGATGGAGGATAATCCTTGTACGGCGGTGCACAATAATATTCGAGGTACCAGAAATATCGCAGATCTGTCCGTGGAGTTCGGCGTGGAGAAGTTTGTGATGGTGTCCACCGACAAGGCGGTCAATCCGACGAACGTGATGGGATGTTCGAAGCGCATATGCGAAATTTATGTGCAGAGCCTTAACCGTGCGGAGCAGAATGGCACCGTTCAGGGTCACACGCAGTTTGTGACTACCAGATTCGGCAATGTCCTGGGATCAAACGGCTCGGTGATTCCTATATTCAAAAGGCAAATAGAGGCCGGAGGTCCTGTAACGGTCACCCACCCGGACATCATCCGTTACTTTATGCTTATTCCGGAGGCCTGCAAACTCGTGCTCGAAGCCGGAACCAAGGGCAGGGGAGGTGAGATTTTCGTCTTCGATATGGGCAAGCCTGTACGCATAGCCGATCTGGCCAAGCGTATGATAACCCTTAGTGGGGCCACAGGTGTGGAGATCAAATATACGGGACTTCGTGACGGAGAGAAGCTCTATGAGGAACTTCTTAATGTGCAGGAGACGACCAAACCTTCCTTCCACGAGAAGATACGCATCGCATCTGTCCGCGAGTATGACTATGCTTCAGTCAAGGCTCAGGTGGAGGAACTGATAGCCGCGGCAGATACTTATGATCCTATGGAGACAGTCCGGCACATGAAGCAGATAGTCCCTGAATACGTCAGCAACAATTCCGTTTATTCGGTTCTGGATAAAAAATAATGGCAGATATACAGGTGGTTATAATGGCCGGGGGGATAGGCTCCAGACTTTGGCCTCTCAGTACTCCGGATCTTCCGAAGCAGTTTGTGGATGTCCTGGGAAAGGGCAAGACACTGATTCAGCTGACAGTAGAGCGGTTTCTTCCTGTCTGCCCGGTGGACAATATGTGGGTGGTGACTTCCGAGCATTATGCTGATATCGTAAAGGAGCAGTTGCCGGATATTCCTTCTGAACATGTCCTTCTGGAACCGGTTGGCAGGAATACCGCACCGTGCATAGCTTATGCGTGCAGAAAGATATCTATGCATCATCCTAGGGCTACCGTGGTGGTTACTCCTTCTGATGCGCTTGTCTTGAAGAAAGAAAAATTCACCAAAACACTTGGCAAAGCCATCGATTTCGTAGGAAAGAGCAAGGACCCCCGGATCGTTACCATTGGCATAGAGCCGTCGCGTCCTGAGACAGGGTACGGTTATATCTGTGCCAGTAAGGCCGTGAGCGGTAAGGTGGTGAAAGTGAAACAGTTCTGCGAGAAGCCGGACTTCGATACGGCTGTTTCATATCTTTCTTCCGGGTCTTACTTCTGGAACGCCGGCATCTTCGTGTGGAAGGTGGGAACTATCCTTTCGGAGTTAAATGCGCACGCTCCGCAGATCAGCTCTATAATGGATCAGCTGCAACCGTATTTTTATACCGCACAGGAGCAGGAGAAGCTGGAAGAATTATTTCCTACCTGCGAAAAGATATCCATCGACTATGCCGTGATGGAAAAAAGCCAGTATATCTATGTGATAGCGGAAAATCTGGGCTGGAGCGATCTGGGTACCTGGGGCTCGCTTAAGAAGTTCCGCAAGAACGTAGGCCACGTGGAACTTCACGACTGTAAGAACTGCACTTGCGCCATAGAAGACGGGCAGAGGCTCATCGCCGTGGGTCTTACGGATTATATCATCGCGGTCAAGGACGGACGTATCCTGGTGTGCCCTCTCGACAGGGAGCAGGAGATCAAAAAATACGTCTAGATTTTCAGAAATACCTTTTTCCTGTAAAGGAAATACAGGAATCCCCACCTAAGAAGGAATATCCCGGTGACGAGTAGAAGCCTACCCGCCGCTGCGTTAGGTATTTGATTTATAGTTCCTTGTAACAGTTGCTCTGCCGTGAATCCGAAACTGATGAATTCCATCGCCAGGTAGATCGTTATGGAATTCAATCCTATCACTCTAAGTGGCTGTGCCCATTTGCGGTGTCCCTTTACATCTATCACATAATAGAACAAGGCGAAAAGAAACAGCGCGTAACTTCCTGCCACGCAGGCGAAACTGCTCGTCCAGAGATTCTTGTTTATAGGGAACACCAGGCTCCATATCAGCCCTATGGCCAGCAGCATTAAGGCGCCAAGCATCATCGAGACGGTTTTCTTCTCTCCACTTTTCCCGGAGTCCTTCACGAATTCTCCGGTGAACATTCCCAGCATCGCGGTGGCCGTGGCAGGGATCAGCCCCAGCAGACCTTCGGGGTCAAAGGTGCCGAGGTAAAGTTTTCCCGGCATCAGGAGCCTGTCTATGTATCCGGCCAGGTTGTATTCCAGTGAGAACGGATCCGCCCCTTTCGGCGCGCCCGGGGCAGGAACGAATTGCAGCAGCAGGTAATATCCGATTAGCAGCCCCGAACATATCCATATCCGGGCTTTCTTCCCGCAGTGCGTGAACAGAAGCGCAGCGAACATCCACGCCAGACCTATCCTTCCGAGCACGCTGCAGTACCTGGCGTTCGCGAAGTCCAGATGGTGCAGCAGGCCGTTGTAGATTATGCCAAGCAGCACGAGCAACAGAGCTCTGCGCAGAATTTTCAGATGTATGGCTCGGCTGCTGTGATGAAGGCTTCTCTGCTTGGCCAGGGAGAACGGGAACGAGATGCCGGCGATGAACAGGAAAGTCGGGAATACCAGATCCATAAATGCCAATCCGTTCCATTCCACGTGCTCCATCTGTAGGGCCAGGGGACAGTCTGCTCCTCCCGGAAACAGCGAACACAGGGCGACCACTATCGATGACGCCCCCATAATCCACATCATATCAAATCCCCTGAACGCATCCAGGCTCTCAAGTCGTTTGGTTTCCATAACTCAAAGATAGGTAATTTCGGTATCATTGCGTGGTAAATTATTGTAATTTTGCGGACAGAGCGGATTAAATGTAATTCTTGAGAAAAAAGGTTTGAATATGAGACGGTTCACGGTTGTACTTTTGTGCAGTATTATGGCATTATGTTCCTGCAGGTCAGGGATTAAGGTGGTAAGTTATAATGTAGGAACTTTTACTAAATCCGGTCAGGACTGCACGGAGATGATAGCGGATATGCTTTCGAAAGGTCAGCCGGACTTCGTCGGGCTGTGTGAACTGGACAGCTGTACGGTCAGGACTGGCGGACGGTACCAGTTGGCAGAACTGTCTTCGAAAGTGGAGGGCGGCTACCAGGCAGTCTTCGCCCCGTCGCTGAATTTTCAGGGCGGAAAGTATGGCCTGGGGATGCTGATAAAACCAAGTCACCCGGTTCTGAGCACGGAAGTGATAGAACTGGAGATGGGGAACGGGGTGGAGCAGAGAATTCTGGCCATCGTGCAGACCCCCGACATAATCTTCGCCGTAACCCATCTGGACCATATAGGGGCGCAGGCCAGGGCCCTGCAGTGCGCCCAGATAACGCAGATTCTTTCCGCCCTGGCGCAGCGGACAGGAAAGGAAGTTATCCTGTGCGGCGATTTCAATTGCATTCCGGAAAGCGCGGAGATGCAGTATATGGGTGAGCATTGGACCCGTGTCAGCCCGGTGCAGAATACTTATCCAAGCGATGCTCCGCAGAGGTGTATAGATTATATCTTTACATTGAAAGGCAGCGGTGTGACCTGCCTGAACAGCGGCGTCGTGAAAAGCACAGAGACTTTTGATGCTGCCAAAGCGTCCGATCACCTCGCCGTGTACGCTGAATTAAGATAACTCTTTGAGTGGGAATCTATCAGTATTTTATCTGAAAATAGTCAAGCAGCTTCTTATAGCGGTCCTGAGCAGTCAGGCAGGTGTCAACAAGATAGCCCGGCACTGACTTCCATTCGTGTAGTCCCCGGTAATAGAACATCTTCAGCTCGTCGGTGATGATGAATGGCACTATGTCATTGTTCAGGCACTCCTTGAACATAATGAGCCGCCCAACTCTGCCGTTGCCGTCCTGAAACGGGTGTATGGTTTCGAACCTTTGGTGGAAATCAAGAATGTCATTGAAGGTGACAGGTTTCTTGGCTCGGTATGTCTTGAGCAGTTCGCGGATTGCCGTTCCAACCATCTTGGGGGCGACAGTTTCAATTCCACCGACTTCATTCGGCAGGCGCTTGTACTCGCCGACCGCGAACCAGGACTTCCGGGCATCGGACGTGCCGGTCTTCAGAATGGCGTGAATCTGTTTTATCATACTCTCGCTGAGCGGTTCCTTCGCATGATCGATAATGAAATCAATGCAGCGGAAGTGGTTGGCAGTTTCGATGATGTCATCTACTTTTACGGATCCATCCGTTATTCCGATGGTGTTTGTCTCGAAAATGTAGCGCGTCTGCTCCTCAGTCAGGCGGCTACCCTCGATATGGTTGGAATTATATGTCAGCTCTATCTGCGTGCGGTGGTAGATGCCCCCCTTCATCATACTTTCTTTCTGTTCCTGAAGGGACTTGAGTAGCGGCGAAGAAGCATTTTTGGCATTCTTTCTCTGAGGCAGAGGCGCATCAGACGGCACGCTCCAGGTCTTCCCGATCAGCCGGGCTCCTTCAATTCTCCCATGAACGCAGTAGTTGCGCACGGTTCTATCCGCTATTCCATGAGCGGCAGCATACTCTTTAGTCGAAATGTAATCCATATCTATCGGCAAGTTTTTATCTATAGCATTGCAAATTTAGTTATTTTCTTGCCGATAACGGCAAAAAATGGTTAAATAATTATCAAGCACCTGCACGATATCAGACCGGAAGATGGGCCCGGGCCCCTTGGCGTGGATGAGCCGGACATCGACTCCTCGTTCGATGAGCTTCGCTATCACCCCGGGGACGGGGTTATTTGCATCGAAGCGGTTAATGTTTCTGCGCTTATTGCTATCGTTGAAAATATTGCTAACTTTGCAGTTGCGAAACCGCTGTTTCGGAAATGGCTATTTCTGAACTTTATTCAAAACAGTGCTGATATGAGATTCTATGATCGTGAAAACGAGATTGCTTCCCTGCGGGAAATCCGTGAAATGGCAAAGCAGAGCGCCCGGTTCACCGTGGTGACGGGGCGCAGACGCATCGGAAAGACTTCCCTCGTATGGAAGGCGTATGAGGATGAGCCCGCTTTGTATTTCTTCGTCG
>CAVFXO010000046.1:0-9284 GCA_963626825.1 bacterium
GGTTTTATTTACGCCTCTGACTTGACAGACGCCTGACGGTATTTTTGTGGTTTTTCCATTCTGCATCCGCTTGGATTATCGAATCAAAGCGCTAAATTTGTGCTGTATGCTGGATGATTTCAGGTTGAGAGTGTTTGATACGCTATGCGATACGCTCAGTTTCACGGAGGCTGCACGCAGGCTTGGCATATCCCAGCCGGCGATAAGCCTGAACATCGCGGAACTGGAGAAATCTCTGGGCGTTCAGCTTTTTGACCGCAGGGGAGGCAAGGTGAGGGTGACAGAGGAAGGTGATCTGTTCCGCAGTTACGCTCAGCAGATACTTCACTGGTATGAAGCGGCTTCCAAAGCTTTTTCCGAAGATCGTGAAGCTCCGGCGGAAGTTAGACTCGACTCCGGAAGGACAGTTCAGATATGGTCCTGCGGAGACGACATACACCTTAAACTTAAGGACGAATAAGTTAACCGGGGCCTTGCGGCCCCATAAAATATTGAATTATGAAGACTTCATTTCTTATGGGTTGCGTCCTGGGCGGCGTGATCCTTTCAGGAGCGGTTTCCTGCTCCTCAGCATTAAAGTTGAAATCTATTCGCGGCGGAGAGGTGAATACTTCGCTGCATCTGCCAAGTGAAAGCGAGATAAGGCGTTACGGCGGCTCACAGCGGCATCAGGAGGCGGATGCCGACGGGCTGTATGCGATGCGTACCTGGCGAGACACCGTCAGCGGCGAGGTTACGGCCAGCGAGGATCTGGATGCGGCTGTGATCGTGGCGAGGTTCCGCAATGTGGCCGAGCGAAGGGGAGAGGTGAATTTCGATTTTCTGATCGTGGCTTCGGACTCCCTGCAGGACCCGTCCTGGCAGCTCCGCTTCTTCCCGGTGGTAAGGTTTGAAGGCGGGGATTCATTGGCATTGGCCCCGGTATATCTGACCGGAAAGGACTTCCGCGCAGCGCAGCAGAGAGGCTATGACCTGTATGACGGGTATCTGGCTTCGGTATCCAGGGACAGCTCGCGTTTTATCGATCACGCTCAGGCAGATGGGTTCAGGCAGCGTTTCCCTTCTGCGGGGAAGGATGCGGCGGAGCATTTTCGCAGGCCCTGGATGGAGAAATACAACGGCTACAAACTCTCCTTCAAGGACGATCTGGAGAGGCGTCTTATCCGGGTTCCGCGGGCGGACGGATCGGTGCGGCGTGACAGTACGTCGAAGGGAGGTGAGCGGTTCGTGTATTTGTATCATCAGCGTATAGAGTCGGGCCGGTCGATGTCGAAATTCTATCTGTCAGTCACCACGCAGATTCACGACGGCCGTGAGATTGTCTGGTCTTCACGTCCCACACAGTCCATAACCTATTATGTAAGTTCGCTCAGTTCGCTGGTGGATAATGACTTGTCCCGGGTGAACGGGAGCGATTCCCTGTACCTCAGGGGAGTGGAGCATCTTCGGAACCGCGAATGGGAGCCGGCTCTGGAACTGCTGGCACCGTATGAGGACTATAATGCCGCGTTGGCATACCTGGCGCTGGAATACAATGCCACTTCCAGCCAGATTCTGGAGAATCTGCCCGTCAGAACGGCCGCTGGCCATTATCTACTGGCCATAGCGTATTCGCGGCGAGGTATGGAGATGCAGGCGGTGGAGGAGCTAAAACAGGCCGTGGCAGGGGAGTATTCATACAGATACAGGGGCAATCTCGATCCCGAAATCGCCCCTGTAATAGAAAAGTATGACTTGTTCAGTGAAGAGGATTACTCTACTGACAGTTTCTTGTAGTTGTTATAACGGATCTTTGCGAATTCCTCAGTCTTCTCGAGAAGCTCCTGAGCCCTTTCAGGATAGAGCTTGGTAAGAGATGAGAAACGAACCTCACCCTTCAGGAAGTCCTGGAACTTGGTCCAGTCAGGCTCCTTGCTGTCGAGGCTGAAGGCTTTCTTGCCCTGCTCCTCGAGAGCCGGGTTGTAGCGGTAAAGATGCCAGTAACCGCATTCAACTGCGAGTTTCTCCTCTTTCTGGCTGAGTCCCATACCTGCCTTAAGTCCGTGGTTGATACAAGGTGCGTAAGCGATGATAAGGGATGGTCCATCGTAAGCCTCAGCTTCCTTGATAGCGTTCATATACTGAACTGGGCTTGCACCCATAGCCACCTGTGCGACATATACATAACCATAGCTCATAGCCATCATTCCGAGGTCCTTCTTGCGGATCTTCTTGCCGCTGGCCGCGAACTTGGCGATGGCGCCTGCAGGAGTAGCCTTTGAAGACTGTCCGCCGGTGTTGGAGTAAACTTCGGTATCAAGCACGAGGATGTTCACATTCTCGCCAGATGCGAGTACGTGGTCAAGTCCGCCGTAACCGATATCGTATGATGCACCGTCACCGCCGATAATCCACTGGCTGCGTGCGGCGATGTACTGCTTGAGAGCGAGGATGCTCTTGCAGGTGTCGCATCCGCAAGCCTCCATAAGAGGAACGAGCTTGTCTGAGATCTCGCGTGTAACGGCATAGTCAGACTTGTTGTCGAGCCACTGCTGGAAGAGTGCCTTGATCTCGTCTGAGCAGCATCCGCATTCCAGACCCTTCTTCATAAGGCCTGCGATGGTCTCGCGCTTGCGCTCTGAACCGAGTCTCATACCAAGACCGAACTCGCAGAAGTCTTCGAACAGTGAGTTCTGCCAAGCCGGGCCGTGACCCTTCTCGTCAGTGCAGTAAGGGCTTGCAGGGAATGAAGCTCCGTAGATGGAAGAGCATCCTGTGGCGTTGGCGATCATCATATGGTCACCGAAGAGCTGAGTGATGTTCTTGATGTATGGGGTCTCACCGCATCCTGCGCAGGCGCCGCTGTACTCGAAGAGTGGCTGAGCGAACTGTGCGTTCTTCATATTCGACTTAGGGTCAAGCACTTTCTTATAGCCAATCCTGGAGTTGAGGTAGTCGAAATTGGCCTGTTCGGCGGTGTTGTCCACGTAAGGCTCCATTACGAGGGCCTTCTCCTTGGCCATACATACGTCCACGCAGTTGCCGCATCCGGTACAGTCTGCCACGGATACTGAAAGCGCGTATTTGTATTCTTTAAGATTGGCCTTGCCGTCTGCGTATTTGAGTCCCTTAGGCGCGTTCTGTGCCTCCTGCTCAGTGAGAAGGAACGGACGGATGGCTGCGTGAGGGCAGACGAATACACAGCTGTTACACTGGATACACTTGGCAGCGTCCCAAACAGGTACGTTCACTGCCACGCCGCGTTTCTCGTATGCAGCGGTTCCGTTAGGCATTGTGCCGTCCATATAAGGAAGGAATGCGCTTACAGGAAGTGAATCGCCTTCCTGAGAGTTGACCTTGTCGGCGATCTCCTTGACGAAAGCAGGTGCGAGACGCTCTGCGTTGTGGTTGACGAACTTGGCTGAGATGCCGGCCCATTCTGCAGGCACTTCCACTGTGTGGAACTCACCGCCGCGGTCGATGGCTGCGTAGTTCATGTTGACCACGTTCTCGCCCTTCTTGCCGTAGCTCTTCAGGGCGGCTGCCTTCATATATGAAACGGCGTCATCTACAGGGATGATGCCTGTGATTCTGAAGAATGCGCTCTGGAGGATGGTGTTCGTCCTTCCGCCAAGTCCTATCTCTGCCGCGATCTTGGTGGCGTTGATGATGTAGAACTTGATGTGCTTGCGGCCGATCACTGCCTTCACGTGGTCAGGAAGCCTCTCGATGGTCTCTTTTTCGTCCCAGAGCGAGTTGAGAAGGAATGAACCGCCGTCCTTGATGCCCTTGAGCACGTCGTATTTCTCCAAATAAGAAGGAACATGGCAGGCCACGAAGTCAGGAGTGTTCACAAGGTATGGCGCGTGGATAGGCTTCTCGCCGAAGCGGAGGTGTGAGCAGGTGTATCCGCCTGACTTCTTGGAGTCATAATCGAAGTATGCCTGGCTGTAAAGGTCTGTGTGTGAACCGATGATCTTGATGGTGTTCTTGTTAGCACCTACGGTACCGTCTGATCCGAGTCCGTAGAATTTGCACTCTGTGGTGCCCGGTTTCACGATGCTGACCTCGCTCTTGATAGGAAGGCTCTTGAAGGTGACGTCATCGACGATACCGATGGTGAAGTCGTTCTTAGGCTCCTTCTGTTCGAGGTTGTCGTAAACTGCGATGATCTGTGCAGGGGTGGTATCCTTGCTTGACAGACCGTAGCGGCCGCCCACGATGACAGGAGCATTGGCCTGTCCCTGGAAGACTGTCTTAACGTCGAGGTAGAGAGGCTCTCCGAGCGATCCCGGCTCCTTCGTACGGTCGAGCACGGCGATCTTCTTTACGCTCTTAGGCAGAACCTTGAGGAGATATTTGGTGCTGAACGGACGGTAGAGGTGAACGGAGATGACACCGTACTTGCGTCCGCGCTCGCGGAGGTAGTCGATGGTCTCGCAGATGGTCTCGGTAACCGATCCCATGGCGATGATGATATTCTCGGCGTCAGGCGATCCGTAGTAGTCGAACGGGCGGTACTGTCTTCCGGAGATCTCGCCGATCTCGCCCATATAGCGGGCCACGATGTCCGGAACGGCCTCGTAAGCCTGGTTTCTGGACTCTACGGCCTGGAAGTAAACGTCGCCGTTCTGTGCTGTGCCGCGGGTTACCGGAGCCTCAGGATTGAGGGCGCGGTCGCGGAATTTCTGGAGCGATTTCTCGCTTACGAGTCCCTTGAGGTCCTCCTCGTCGAGAAGTTCGATCTTCTGTATCTCGTGTGAAGTTCTGAATCCGTCGAAGAAGTGAAGGAAAGGAATGCTGCTCTTTATGGTGGAGAGGTGTGCTACGGCTGCCAGGTCCTGAGCTTCCTGGACTGATCCGGAAGCGAGCAAGGCAAATCCCGTCTGGCGGCAGGCCATTACGTCCTGATGGTCTCCGAAGATGGAGAGGGCGTGGCTGGCAAGCGCACGTGCAGACACGTGGAATACCGTAGGAAGCATTTCACCTGCAATCTTGTACATATTTGGAATCATCAGAAGCAGACCCTGGGAAGCGGTGAACGTGCTGGTGAGCGCGCCTGCCTGGAGGGATCCGTGAACGGCGCCGGCAGCACCTGCCTCACTCTGCATCTCTGTAACCTTTACGGTCTCGCCCCAAAGGTTCTTCTTTCCTGCTGCTGACCATTCGTCCACGTTTTCTGCCATCGTGGATGACGGTGTGATAGGGTAGATGGCTGCATTCTCGCTGAAAAGGTAGGCGATGTTGCTGGCAGCCTGATTACCATCACAGGTAATGAATTTCTTTTCTTTTGACATAGTGTTGTGTTATGTATTAAATTTATTGAATTCCGTTTACGTTGACATCCGGCCCGCCAGTTCTGGCGATGAGCCCCTGCAGGACCTTTCCCGGTCCGAACTCGGTGAACTCCGCGGCGCCGTCCGCCATCATGTTTCTTACGCTTTCCGTCCATCTTACCGGGCTGGTGAGCTGGTCCAGAAGATTCTGCCTGATCCGTTCCGGTTCGGTCTCCGCTACGGCGCTGACATTCTGATAGACAGGGCATAACGGGGTATGGAAGGTGCATTTCTCTATGGCCCGGGCCAACTCTTCCCGCGCGTCCGCCATAAGAGGGGAGTGGAACGCCCCGCTGACCTGAAGCGGCAGCGCACGTTTCGCGCCCTTCTCCTTGAGCGCTTCGCAGGCCCTGGTTATGGCCTCCTGTCCTCCGGATATGACGATCTGCCCGGGGCAGTTGTAATTGGCCGCCACCAGAGGGGAAAGGGTCTCTTTGCTCACCTGAGCGCAGACCTGCTCGATCACATCGCTGTCCAGGCCAATGATGGCCGCCATAGTGCCGGGAACGGCTTCGCAGCATCTCTGCATGGCCGCTGCGCGTGCGGCGACAAGCCTGATGCCGTCCTCGAGGCTGAGCGCGCGGCATACGACCAGCGCGGACAGTTCGCCGAGCGAGTGTCCTGCCACCATATCTGGCTGTTCACCGTCGCCGAGGCTCAGCGCTGCCGCCACCGAATGGATGAATACGGCGCTCTGCGTGACACGGGTCTGCCTGAGGTCATCTGCGGTGCCCTCGAACATTATGTCGGTGAGTTTGAAGCCCAATATCCTGTCTGAGGCATCCATTATGGAGCGGGCGGTGGGATTGTTCTCGTAGAGAGCTTTGCCCATCCCTGTGAACTGGGAGCCTTGGCCCGGAAAAACGTATGCTTTTTTAGCCATTGCTGTGTTTAAGCTGTAAAGTCGCGCAAATTTACTAAAAATCTCGGTCTTATCCTATCGGAAATGCGCGGTGTCGATAAAAGTAAATTGTCACCTATCTGATAGGTAAGGAACTATTCCACGAATTTCACTTTGCCTAGGTCTCTTGGCTTGGCTTCAGGTGATTCGTCCGCATAGCCTATGCCCACGCAGATGCAGAGCTTGTATCCTTCAGGCAGGTCAAGCTGGTCGAGGTACGGCTTGGCATCGGGATTGGAAGCGATAAAGGACGACGGACCGCCCATAATGATGCTGCCAAGTCCTATAGATTGGGCTGCCAGACAGATGTTTTCACAAAGTGCGCCCGCATTGAATACGCACATCCCGTTCGGGTCCTGTTGCGGAATGGCCACGAAGATGACGGCGGTAGCGTTGCGGAATCCGTTGCGGAACTTAGGGTCATCGGTGTTCACGAAGAACGGCATACTTGTCTTCATCAGTTGTGTCACGCCGTCGAGGTATTCCTGACTGTCGACGATACGGATAGCCCATTCTTGCTTGTTCATAGCGTTCGGGGCGTTGATGCCGTACTCTACAAGTTTCAGTAGAGTGTCCCGACTCACTTTCTGGTCGGTGTAGTGTCGTATTGAGCGACGCTCCATAATAGTCTTTGTCACTTCGTTCATCTCAGTCACGTTTTGTGCCTGTGCCGACAGACATACAGTCATCAGCAAGACGGGTAATAATAATTTATACTTCATAACTTTAATATTTATTCACCTTTGAACACCACGTCGTCCACCAGGAAATCGTAGTGGCCGCTGGTAGGGTAGCCGCTGGCAGGGTCAAGTTCGATACGGATTTTCGCGTTTACCGGTTTTCCGTCGCTTAGCGTATAGGAGAATTCCTGTGTGGTTTTTCTTTGTGAATATGAGCTGAGCGCTATCTGCTGCGGGTTTTTCCATTCGGAAGTGCCGAATTCGCAGTACGAGATGGTGGCTTTGACCCAATACTCGCTGATCCAGTACCGGAAGTCCACACCGGTGATGCCCTCGATGAAATATTCCATCTTCAGGTGCCCAAACTGCTCCTGATAGTAGTCTTCTTCCTCCTGATAGATGCGGAGCTGTGCGCTCTGGCTGCCGCTTATCGGATTCTGCCAGGAGAATGATCCGTACCAGGTGCTCCACTGAAGGTTATCTCTTCCGGCTGTGATACCGTATTTATAGTACGAAGGCTTGTCCGTGGTCGGGAATCCCGTCTCGAATCCTTCTGTAAAAGGAAGTGAGACTCTTACCAGCGGCCCGTATTCCTTGGCCTCTTCGTAGAAATCCTCTTCCACGAATCCTCCTTTGTATGTGACTTTTATCGAATTCAGTTCCCATCTCCGGTCTGCCGATGTGCCCATACAATAAATCTTCACCTCGTTATAATCGCCTTCCACTGCCAATGTGCCTCCGGCCGGGACCTCGGTGGTTTCTGACTTGGCGGCCTTGCCGTTAACGGAGTATGCCAATGCGGTCTTGCCCGCGCTGCCGACCTCGATTTTCTGCAGGCTCGCGCCGTTGAATGCGCGTATGCGGATGTAGGAGCCGCCTTTCTTCGCACTGCTGCCCTGATAGAAGCGGATGTGCCCGTCGGAAGTGATCATTGGCCAGGAAGTGCCTTCGCCCTGTGAAACTACGTAGTCGATGTTCCCGAAGTCATCCAGGTAGTCCTGAAGATCGCTGTAGAATTCTGTACAGGTCAGTTCGTGGATGGCGTCCGGCTGACTTGGAGTAGGCTTGCTTTCGGAAGGCTGTTCGCCCGGGTCCAGGACTTCTACCGTGACGGTCTCGTCTGGAGTGTCCGGGTCTGGGGTGTCCGGTGCATCAGGGTCGGTCGGATCTGGTGTGTCAGGCTTTTCCGGATCGGTAGTGCCGCTGTCTGGATCGGTTTTTCCATCGTCATCGGGATTGACAGGCGTCTCCGTGTCTGGGTCGTCCGGTCCCGCCGGGGTAACGGTGGATTCGGGCTTGCACGCCCAGATGCTCAGTATGCAGAGTAGAATGTATAATGTCCGTTTCATAATTGTATGGCTGGTAAATTGTTTCGTGCCAATTGGCAGTGGTTTAGATGTCGCCTTTCAGGATGTCATCTGCAAGAGCGAAAAGTTCTTCTCTGGAAGTGTAGGGGAGGATGTGAAAGTATCTGTCTCCGGAGAGCATCGCCGAGATTTTGCTTCGAGTAGGGTCGTAAAAGATGTAGCAGGGTTTGCCAAGCGCTTCGGCGTATGCCAATTCATATCCGACGCCAAGTGATGGGGTAGTGCATTCGGCTATGACCAGATCGCACTCACGAAGAAATCCTACGTCCTGAAGGTAAATGTCTTTGTCGCTCTGGTCTTTTTCCAATGCGTCCAGGTTAGCGCTGCCTATATGCTCGGTCAGGACCTTGTCCGTCTTCTGAATGTGACGGATGAGATCTTCATATAGTGCCGCATCCGCCCGGCCACCTCTGATGGACCCTGAAAAATATACTTTTTTATTCATCGTGCTTCGTGTGTATGGTTAGGTCTTTTACAGGACTTGTGTTCTTAATGTATGAATTCAATGTGATTACTTCAAAAACAATGAAAAATGTATGGCTAGGTCTTTACAAGACTTGTGCTCTTAATGTATGACTTTGATGTAGTTATTTGAAAAATGTATGGTTAGTTCTTTTTCAATGTAATTACTTTTAAAAAAAACAGTGAAAAGTGACTGTGTTTTTAATGTATGATTTAAAAATCAGTGAAAAAAGTTATGTGTTTTACTTTATGCTTTGCGCCAAATGTCCGCCAATTCGAAGGCTCCTGACTTTTGCTATGCAAAAATAGCAAATTTTGCTACAGAATTTTGTGTGTGTCACCTTTTTCTATCGTCTGTGACCTATCCTAATTTTTTACAGATTTAGGCTGTTATTTTGGTTGTACTCTTTGATTGTTTTCAGGATAGGCCACTCGAGTGGTAGGCGAATTTTGCTTCAATGCCGTCGCAAACGCTTGCCTTGGCCTTGACAGACAGGGCGGAGCCTTTTCGAAGCGTTTGCCCGTACAGGGTCGCAAAGCGACAGCGAAGAAAAGGCTT
>CAVFXO010000047.1:0-18122 GCA_963626825.1 bacterium
GGAGGATGGCCATTTTGGTCATCCTCTCTTATTATGTTCAGTAAATTGCGTATATTTGCGCGCAATGAACGAAGAACTGAAGGAATTTACTTCCAAAGAATATAAAGAAGGTTTTGTAACGGATATCGAGCAGGAATATGTACCGAAAGGCCTTTCCGAAGACATTATCCGTATGATTTCCGAGAGGAAGGGAGAGCCGTCCTGGCTTCTCGACTTCCGACTGGATGCGTTCAGGCGTTGGCAGAAGATGACTCCTCCTACCTGGGGGCATTTGCGCATCCCGGAGATCGATTTTCAAGACATAGTATATTATGCCGCGCCTAAGAAAAAACCGGAAGGCTCGGCTGAGATAGATCCCAAACTCACTCAGACATTCGATAAATTAGGTATTCCTATAAAGGAACGAGAATTCCTTTCTGGAAAGGCATATTCCAATGTGGCCGTAGACGCCGTGTTTGATTCTGTGAGTGTGGCGACCACTTTCAAAAAGACACTTGCCGAGAAGGGCATCATTTTCTGCTCTTTCTCAGAGGCCGTGAGAGACTATCCCGATCTGGTGCGCAAATACTTGGCCAGCGTGGTGCCCGTAGGAGACAATTTCTATGCGGCCCTTAACAGTGCGGTGTTCTCCGACGGCTCATTCTGTTATATCCCTAAAGGGGTGAAGTGCCCGATGGACCTTTCGAGCTATTTTCGCATCAATGCCAGCGGTACAGGCCAATTCGAACGTACTCTCATCGTGGCTGATGAGGGCTCGACTCTTAGTTATATGGAAGGGTGCACGGCCCCGCAACGCGATGAAAATCAGCTTCACGCCGCAGTGGTGGAGATCGTGGTGGAGGCAGGTGCGGATGTCAGATACAGTACTGTACAGAACTGGTATCCGGGCGATGAGAACGGCCGCGGTGGCATTCTGAATCTGGTGACCAAGCGTGGAATCTGCCGCGGCGAAGGCTCGCATTTGAGCTGGACACAGGTAGAGACAGGCTCTGCCATCACCTGGAAATATCCTTCCACCATTCTTAAGGGAGATAACAGTTCATCGGAATTCTACAGTGTAGCGCTTACGAATAATTATCAGATGGCCGATACCGGAACCAAGATGATACACTTGGGCCGGAACACGAAGAGCCGCATCGTGTCCAAGGGTATCAGCGCCGGGCACAGCGAGAATTCCTATCGCGGACTTGTGCAGATGGGCCGCGCCGCGGACGGAGCTCGCAATTATTCGCAGTGTGATTCGCTTCTGATCGGCTCTGAATGTGGTGCACACACCTTCCCGGTGATAAAGAATGCCAATCCGCGTGCGGTCGTGGAGCACGAAGCCACCACTTCGAAGATTAGTGAGGAGCAGATGTATTATTGCGCTCAGCGCGGTATAGATCCAGAACAGGCTGTGGGCCTGATAGTTAACGGTTATGCCAAGGATGTCCTTCAGCGGCTTCCTATGGAATTTGCCGTGGAGGCGCAGAAACTTCTTTCGGTTTCACTTGAAGGATCAGTAGGTTAGTAAAGTATGAATTATCTTGATATAGCATCTTCCGTTCTTGGCTTGACCTGCGTGTTTCTGGCCGGAAGGAACAGCAAATATAATTTCTGGGTAGGGTATCTGTACACTGCGGCATTGGCCCTGCTGTTTTGGAACAAACATTTGTATGCAAGCTTGTTCCTGCAGCCAATCTCGCTGTGTATCAATATTCTCGGGCATTGGCGATGGACACATCCGTCTAAGGATGAGCAGTCGAAGAAGGACAGCACGGCGCTGAAGGTATCGACTCTTTCCTGGCCTCAGAGGGCGTTGGTAATCGTGTCCGTATTCCTGCTTGCGGGAGTCTGGGGATGGCTGCTGGAGAAATTGGCATTAGGTGATCCGGTCCCGTACCTGGATGCCTGTGTTACAGCATTGATATTGATGGCTCAGCTGCTGTCGGCTCTTAAGAAATGGGACTGCTGGGTGGCTTGGCTGATAGTTAATATAACGCAGATTATTCTGCATATAAAGGTGGGCCACGTGTTTATGCCTATCGTGTGCGGATTATATCTGATTAATGGAGTGTGGTCTTTGGTAAGTTGGGTAAAGACCTATAAGAAAGGAGAATAGATATGGGCGAAAAACTTTTGGAGATAAAAGGGCTCAGGGCGCGCGTGGAGGATAAAGAGATTCTTCACGGGCTGGATCTTACGATCAATCACGGTGAGGTGCACGCTATTATGGGCCCTAATGGCGCAGGTAAATCTACGCTTGGCGCGATTCTTACCGGAAAGCCTGGATACGAGGTTACGGAAGGAAGCATCCTTTTTAATGGTGAGGATCTTCTGGCGATGACTGCCGAACAGCGCGCCTGGGCGGGGGTGTTCCTGAGTTTTCAGTACCCTATAGAGATTCCTGGAGTGAGTCTGGTGAACTTTATGAAGGCTGCCATTTCCTCCAAGAGAAAGGCGCTTGGACAGGACGAACTCTCGGCTTCGGAATTTTTAAAGCTGCTGAAAAGCAAGATGGCTCTGGTTCAGATGCGCCCCGATCTGGCGAAGCGCGATGTGAACGTGGGCTTTTCCGGAGGAGAGAAGAAGCGCTGCGAGATATTCCAGATGGCGATGCTGGAGCCTGTCCTGTCTATACTTGACGAGACGGATAGCGGTCTGGATGTGGATGCTCTTAAGATCGTGGCTCAGGGGGTGAATGCATTGCGTACTCCACAGACTTCTTCTATTATAATTACACATTATCATAAGCTTCTGGAATATATCGTCCCTGACGTGGTACACGTGCTCAAGGATGGTGTGATAGTGAAGACCGGCGGAAGGGAACTGGTCGCTCAGATAGAGGCTAACGGATTCGAGGGAATAGATGGATAGTAACAGTCAGACAGTTATTCTGGGCCGTGACAGCCTTCCTTCGGTGATCCGTCTGGAGGGTGGAGAGTCGCGCGAGATGGTGTTCGTAGCCCCGCGTGGAGTCAGCGGCACGTTCGACGTGACTTTCGAACTCGTCGGGCCGGGGGCCAATCTCGCCCTGTACGGGATTTATCTCTGCGAGGGTGAGCAGAAGGTAGATTTCAGAATAAATGTGCGGCACCTGTGCGGAGGATGCACTTCGCATCAGCTGTTCAAGGGATTGGCACAGGACAGTGCGCAGGTGAAGTTTGAGGGCCTTGTGTACGTGGCGCATGGGGCGGAAAAAACCGAGGCGCTGCAGGAGAATCATTCGCTTCTTCTTTCGGACCGCGCCACGGTTCAGACTCAGCCGCAGCTGGAGATTTACGCCGATGATGTCATCTGTTCGCACGGGGCTACGGTGGGAGCGCTGGATGAGCAGCAGCTCTACTATATGCGCTCTCGCGGCATTTCGCTCGAATTGGCCCGCAGCCTCCAGATCACTTCTTTCTTATCACCGGTTCTGGAACATCTTCCGTCTTCTCTGGTGGAGGAAATTATATAGTTCTGGTTTATAGAATATAGTACGGGCAGGGTCCGTGTCTTCGGGACGATACGCGCTTCGCGCTATCCCTCCCACTTCGTGGGCCCCTCCCGTTCACATGTCACGGGCGACAAGCCGTCCCCGAAGGCACAGCCCTGCCCGATAGCAGAATTATTCCGACATTATTCCTCTACGACCTCAATCTCCTTCTCGGAGAGAGTCATTACGATAGCCTGTTATTCCACTACGACTTCCGAGCAGAGGATGGTGCCGGAAGTGGTGAGGGCGGTGACCTTTACGTAGCGTGCCGTAACATCCAGATCTCCGGCGTAGATGATGTCCGTCCAGCAGTCCAGCAGTTTGTTAGGCCAGCTCTGGTAAGGAACGGTTTTCACAGTCTTGAAATGCTTCCCGTCGTTTGATACCTCTATGGTAAGACACTGAGGGATAACGTAATCGTCCGGGTAGTAGTTGCAGAAATGTGCCGCTACAGAGTGGATGCTCTTCTTCGCTCCCAGATCGAGCGTACACTCCATCTCCCCGTTTTCGAAAGCCTTCCACGCGCCGTCCGAAGGATTCTCCCATCCGAAAGCGCCGTCGCCGAGTTCGGCAGGACCTGACACTACCTTGTGCGTGCCGAAATCGTGACCCTCGTAGATCTTCTCAAGCGTCTTCCAGCGCGGATCTCCGTTCTTCCAGGCCATGTAGTCGTTATAGAGTTCATTGGCATATACCATCTGGCCTACAGGGTATTCGGAGCCCGGTTTGTCGAACATTCCGCACACGATGAAGCTGACTATCTCTTCTGCGCCGGCCTGGCTCACTCCCACGATCTGTGAAAGTATGCGAGAGAATGAGGCCGGAATGAGGGTGGAGTACCAGTTGTTAGGGTTGCGGTCCCAGGTGAACGATTCGATATTGGCCCAGAACTCTATGCCGGCACGGCGATGGATTTCGCCGACCTGGCGGAAATGCTCCTTCATATTCTTCATAGGGAACTGCTCGCGCACGCATCCCACTTCGTCCTGATATGCGATGATGTCCACGTCCAGCGCGCGGATGGATTCCTCAAACTTCGGGTTGTCTATTTCTGCGCCGTATAGGCCCCACGGCGAGATGAGCATCTTCGCGTCTGGGGTGAGCTCGCGTGCGTGTGCGGCTATCTTGTTCACTCCGGTCACCGCGTGCTCCTTAAGATACGGGATAAAGCAGCCTTCCACAGGGATGTACCATCCGTAGAATGAAGGGCGATCTCCGTACAGGGCGGCCAATTCGTCCATAAACTGGCGGTTGGTCTTGATTACGAACGGGTCTGAGAGGTTGTCCAGCTGGTCCTTCGCCCATCCGCAGCCCAGAAATACCTTCATTCCGAGCTCGTCTGCCGTGTCCATTATGGCCTCCACCGGACTTTTGCGTCCTTCCTTGTAACCGCGAGGCATAAAGTCGCTTGGGTACATGGCCAATCCCTCATTGGCCACGGTGACAATTATCAGGCAGTCCACGCCCATCTCGTGAAGCTCGGTGACCTTGCACTCCCATCTGTCGGGATCGGTCTGGTCGACGTTGCGACGGTTCGTGTAGTTGTTTCTTTCGTCCTGCCAGAAGAAGTTGATGAATGTGCCTCCGAGAGGTTTGACTTCAGCGCGGCAGAGCAGCGACGTCAGCAGGAAAAGGGTAGCGAGCAGTTTACGTTTCATATTTAGATGTAGTTAATTTCGTACAAAAATAATGGAAATAAGCGGATAAATTCGTAACTTTACAAGACTGAATAGAAACTTTTTGAAAGAAAATAAATTTTAATATTAAACAAATGAAAATCAACAGACTCTTTATTCTTGCGTTGAGCTCTCTGGCGCTTTTCGCATCGTGTGGACAGAAGGATGACCCTACCTCGGGAGAGGCTTCCCTGTCATTGAAAAGTGACGCTGCCGTGACTGTGGGCAGCGAGACTCAGACCGTTGACATCGAATTCGTTACCAATCGTGACTGGACTGCTAAATGCGACGCCGAGTGGGTGTCTCTCGACCCTGCAGAGGGCGAGGCTTCTTCTGCTGTTCAGAAAGTGTCGGTTATCGTGCTTCCGAACACTTCTTACGACCGCACTGCCACGATCACCCTTTCCATCGGCGTCACCAGCAAGAAGGTGACCCTTACCCAGACGGGCAGCGCAGACGCTCCTGACGGAACCAAGGAGAAACCTTTCGATGTGGCTGCTGCGGTAGCCAAGTGCCAGGAGATAGGCGAGACCGTAAGTACTGAAAAGTATTATGTAAAGGGCATCATTTCTTTCGTCAAGTCAGTTTCCACCAATTATGGCAATGCTGATTTTTACATAACGGACAACGGCGAGGAAAGTGATGTCAAATTCTATTGCTTCCAGTGCCTGTATCTTGGAGGAGAGAAATTCACTTCAGAAGATCAGATAAAGGCCGGAGACGAAGTCATCGTCTATGGTCCTATGTATAACTATAAGGGCAACACTCCTGAGACAGGAAGCAAGGGTTCGGCTTACATCTACAGCCTTAACGGACAGACCAGCGGTGACGGTGGCGATGGCGGTGACGAGCCTAAGACCGATCCTACGGGAACAGGAACTGAGGCAGATCCGTTCAATGCGGCCGCTGCCAATGCCAAGTGTGTGGAGGTCGGCCAGACTGCCAGCACGGAAGACTATTACGTGAAGGGCAAAATCAGCAGGATCGTGGAGATCAGCACTTCTTACGGAAATGCGACATTCTATCTTTCAGACGACGGCAGCACTACTCTGGACCAGTTCTCTGTGTACCGTGCCCTGTCTTTTAACGGAGAGAAATTCTCTTCCGAAGATCAGCTCAAGGTCGGGGATGAGGTCGTAGTCAAGGGTAAGCTCATCAACTATTATGGAAATACTCCGCAGATGAATCAGGGCGGACAGCTCGTGTCTTTAAACGGCGGCCAGGATGTTCCTGACTATATCTCCATCAGTGTCAAGAGCCAGGAGGTTTCTTCCGAGGCCGGTAGCATCGAAGTGTCCGTAAGTTCTAATCAGACCTGGACAGTGGCTTCCGACAGCGATTTCGTCACGGTTGCTCCTGCATCAGGCGAAGGCGAGGGCACAGTTAAGGTTTCTTACACTGCCAATGAAGGCAGCGCCACCCGCACAGCGGCCGTTACCTTCACCGGTGCCAACGGCTCCACGGCAGTTCTTGCCATTTCTCAGCTGGCTCCAGGCGTTGCCGCTATGACGGAGATTACCTGGGAGAAGGCAGACTGGGGAGACGGTCTTACCCTTACCAAGAGCGGCTATACTATAACTCTTGACAAAAAGAACGGAACTACCGCTCCTGCGTTTAGGAATGACAATAGCATCAGGCTGTATGCCAAGGGGACGTTGACCATATCTTCAGAGACGGAGATAACTGATATAAAGATTATCCTGGCTAGCGATGCTAGTTTCAGGTATGGTGAAGTAACTGCTGATAGCGGCACTGTCGCAGCTCAGGCTGCAGGTGATACTGAGGTCAGCTGGACCGGCTCTGCGAAGAGTGTTACATTCACCGTAGGTAATGAAGCTATTTATGGGACGGATAAAAATAAGGACGGAACAGGTCCTGCAGCAGCTCAACTCCGTTTTAAACAAATCAATATCAGATAATTGATGAAGGCTTTTTACAAAGCGCTTTTTATACTCTTTGCGACTTCAATGCTGTCCTCCTGCCAGGGGGGCAGCATTGAGTCCGATAAAGAGGAAGTTACGCTTAACCTGACACTTCAGAATACCGAGGTCGCCAAATCAAGCGGATATATGTTCGTGGATGTGGCTGCAGGCGGGGAGTGGACACTTGAACTATCATTCGAAGAAGGCGTGGACCCGTGGGCTGAACTCTCGCAGACCAGCGGCAGTGGCTCGAAGAAAGGAATAGTCCTTTCGTACAAGTCTTATACAGGCCGCGAGGCCAGGGCGCTTACTCTCATCCTGTCATCAGGCGGGAAGACCTGCAGCGCCGAGCTCAGGCAGGGCGGCACGAAAAGCTCCGCCATGTATGCCACTGCTCAGGCTCACTGGATGGAACTTCCTGAAACTAAAGAAGATGACGGCCTGGAATGGGGCAAGACTACTATGCTCGGATCTTCGAACGAGACCATACGTAATTACTCGTATTATTATGACTATGATAATCTCGTGTCCCATTGGGTAGCTTATCCGCTGAACAGCGGCCTTATAGGCAGCGGCAGCAGAACCAATGCCTGGGGAGTGCTTGATCCGAATATGCCTTCCTCTCAGCAGGCTGTGCTCTTCAAAGCATACAACCGCGGCTACGACAGGGGACATCAGTGCCCTTCTGCCGACAGGCTTTCTGAGGATGCTAATCCCAAGACTTTCTACGGCACCAACATGACCCCTCAGATAGGCCAGAACTTTAATCAGAGCATCTGGGCCAATCTGGAAAACAAGGTCCGCGGCTGGTCCCGTTCCTGCGACACTCTCTATATAGTCACGGGCTGCGTGGTTAACGAGAATTCCACTACGTCCGGTGAAGAATTCGAGGTTGGCGGCTATGTCTATGATAACAATGGAAAGAAAGTCGCTGTGCCTGTAGCCTATTACAAGGCTCTTCTGCGCTACTCCAAATCTTCCAGCACCTACGGCTATTCCGGCTATTGCGGAGCGGCCATCTATCTGGAACACAAGGCATACAGCACCAGTAACGTATATCAGTCGGACCTCATCTCCATCGATGCGCTGGAGGAAAAGATAGGCATCGACCTGTTCGTGAATCTGCCTGCTGCCATAGGTGAAAGCCAGGCTGCCAAGGTGGAGGCACAGGACCCGACCAAGGTGGCTTGTTGGAAATAACTTATACACATCGGAATATGAAAAAAATTATCCTTTCCCTGCTGTGTGTTCTGCTGACCGTTTCTTCTGCATTCGCGCAGAAGGCGAAACAGAACTACGTGATAGGGTTCTATAATCTGGAAAACCTGTTCGACATCTATGACGATCCGGTAAAGAACGACGCCGAGTATCTCCCTGAGGGAAAGAACAAATGGACTCAGGCCAAGTACGACATCAAACAGCGCAATATGGCCAGGGTCATAGCCGAGATGGCGAAGAACAACGGCCGTTTCCACACCATACTCGGAGTGTCCGAGGTTGAGAACCGCCTGGTTCTCGAGGACTTGGTAAGTCAGGAGGCTATCGCCGCTGCCAATTATCAGATAGTCCATTACGACAGCCCTGACAGGCGCGGTGTGGATGTGGCTCTTCTCTACAAACCCGATCAGTTCACTTACCTCGGCAGCGAATCCATTCCTTTCACTTTCGAAGGGTCGGACATCGATTTCTCAGACACTAACACTGACTACTTCCGCACCCGTGACATCCTTATGGTCTATGGCCTCATAGACGGTGAGGAGTTCGCGTTCTATGTGATGCACCTTCCTTCCCGTATAGGTGGCAAGGGCGGTAACCTTCGCAGCCGCGGAGCCGAGATTGCCTATGCGCACGCCAGTCAGATGGAGGTGAAGCATCCGGGAATCAAGATCGTGATGATGGGCGATATGAACGACGATCCGTTCGACGAGTCTATGTGCACCTACCTTCACGGCAGGGAAACCATAGAGGAGATGGGTCCTCAGGACTACTACAATCCATATATTTCGATGATAAAGGCCGGATACGGTTCGCTCTGCTATCAGGGCACCTGGTGCATCTACGACCAGGAACTCGTGAACTATAACCTGGCTACAGCCCCGGAAGGCGGCCTCAGGATACAGCCCGTGACCAAAAACCACGGCCACTGGTATGACGGCGTGGTGTTCAAGCGCCCGTTCATGATTACCCAGAAAGGCTCGTACAAGGGCTATCCTTTCCGTACATATTCCAACGGTGCATTCGTGGGCGGTTATTCGGACCACTTCCCTACATTCATCGTAATTGGCAAATAATAAAATCCACAAATAATGAACAGAAAACTTTTCAGCGTCTGCGCTGCTCTTCTGCTTCCTCTTCTCGCATTTGCACAGGAGTGGGGAGGCGTAAAGGCTACGGTTGTAAGCCGTGCCGGCCGAGCACCCATCGCGGATGCCTCCATCACCGTCATCAGGGGTGAACAGATTGTGACTTCGGCCACGTCAGCCCAGGACGGTACATTCGAAATCACGGGACTGGAGAACGGGGCGTACAGGCTTACCGTACAGGCGCAAGGCTTCGCTTCATCGGAAATCAACCTCAGCGTGGAGGGATTCGTACGCGATCTTATCTTCGTTTCGCTCGTGCCTGAACAGGCTGTGGCAGAGGCGGATGATTCGAGCTACGCCGAGTTCGATATGGAGGATTCCGGGTATTCCGACAATCCTTCCATACTTTTTGGCGCCAATGACCCATATAATAATATAGTAGGTTATGGCTTCAGCGACGTGCGTTTCAAGAACAGAGGTTACAACAGTGAGACCCAGGATGTCCTTTTCGCAGGCATTCCTCTTAACGACGCCCTCACGGGGTATTCTCCGTACTCGCTTTGGAGCGGTCTTAATGAGGCTACTCGTTCGAAGGAGACCACCATCGGTATGGAATCACACGATCTCTCTGCCGGCGGATATAACGGCATCACCAGCATAGACGGTACTCCGTCTTCAGTGCGTCCGGGCCTTCGCTTCAGCATCCTCTCCAACTCAGCTCTCTACCGTCTCCGTCTTATGGCCAATTACGCTTCGGGCGTTATGGACAATGGCTGGAGCTATGCGGTGAACGTGTCTGCCCGACTTGGCGGAAACGACTGGGTGAAAGGCGTTTACTATAAGTATTTCTCTTATTATGCAGGTGCCGAGAAGAAATTCAGCGACGAGCACAAACTGGCCTTTATGACCTTCGCTACCCCTGGCGAGAGAGGCGCGCAGAACGCTTCCACCCAGGAGGTGTACGACCTTATGAAGGACAATATGTACAACTCCAACTGGGGTTACCAGAACGGCAAGATCCGCAACGCCCGCGTGCGCAGCACCTTCGAGCCTGTCTTCGTGGCCAAGTACACCTACACTCCGAGCACGGATCTCGAACTTAACGCCTCCATCCTTTTCAGGACCGGCCGCAACGGTTATTCCGCCCTCGACTGGTATGATTCGGCCGACCCTCGTCCGGACTATTACCGTAATCTTCCGAGCTATTTCTATGACGAGAACCCTGACCTCTCGCGCTATGACGAGTATCAGGCAGGCCAGCAGCGTGAAGCCTGGCTTTTCGACACCGATACCCAGCACATCAACTGGGATTATCTCTACAATGTAAACTACAACTCTACAAACGGCCGTTCAAAATACGTGCTCCAGGACAGGCGCACCGACCAGAACGACCTTAACCTGGCCCTTAGCGGCAAGTGGAGTCCGCTCAGCTGGTTTACCCTCAAGGGAGGATTCAACGGGCGCATTAACCGCACCGAGTATTTCCAGACCGTAAAGGACCTTCTGGGAGGTGAATACTACCTGAACATCAATAACTTCGCCGAGCGTGACTACGCATTTTCCGAGGCCAAGACCCAGTACGATCTCGACTATTGGCTCGACAACGGCACCGCGCAGGTCCTCAAGACCGGCGACAAGTACGGCTACGATTACTACGCACAGGTCCGCAGCGCGAAGCTCTGGGCCAACGGCGAATTTGACCGCGGCGCCTTCAAGGCACACGTCGCAGCCCGTCTGGGTTACGAGTGCTTCTGGAGGGACGGTCTTATGCGCAACGGTCTGTTCCCGGGTCAGAAGGAGGACGGCAGCGACTATATCATCAACGACGTAAACCTCTCGAAGGACGGCGGCTATCAGTCTTCTTACGGGAAGAGCGATGTGGCAGGATTCGTAGTGGGCGCCATCAAGGGAGGTGCGGAATATGTTCTCTCCGGCGGACATCGCTTCTATGCGAACATAGGTTACTTCGCAGACGCTCCGAAGTTCAACGGGGCATTCCTGTCGCCGCGCACCAGAAACACATTGGCATCGGGCCTTACCACCACGAAGACATTCTCAGGTGACGTCAATTATCAGTACAGCAACGGCGGATACAACGTGCGCGCGAGCCTCTTCTACACCACCATCAACGACCAGAGCAAGGTGATGAGTTTCTACGACGACTCATACCGTTCGTTCACGAACTTCGCGATGACCGGCATAGACGAAAGGCACGCGGGTGTGGAGGTTGGATTCAAGGTTCCGTTCTTCATCACCAACCTCACTCTTCAGGGTGCGTTGAGCCTCGGTGAATATGTTTACACTTCTACCCCTACTATGACCGAGACTGTGGATAACAGTGCTGCCGTAGTGGTTGAGAATGAGCCTATTACCTATTGGGCATCCCATCCTGTATATGCTAAGGACGGTGACGGCAACTACCTCATCGACGACCAGGGCCGCTATAAGCTCGAGAAGGTTCAGAAGCACTACGTATCAGGCACCCCGCAACTCGCAGCCAACCTCGGCCTCAACTACCGTTTGCCTTCATACTGGTTCTTCTCGCTTGGCGTTAACTATTATGCCAATTCTTACCTGAGTATGAATCCGCTTTACCGCACGGAACTCGCTGTAGTGGGTCCGGACGATTCTCTTAGCGCTGCTGCTCGTCAGGAGCACCGCAATTCGTGGTACCTCTCGGAGGATATCGTGAACCAGGGCCTCAGCGCCGAGGAGATCGAGTATATGGCTTCGCAGGAGAAGTTCGACCCGGCATTCGTGCTGAACCTCAGCATAGGAAAGTCCTGGTATATCAACAGAACCTACCAGATAGGTTTCTCTCTCGAGGCGAAGAACCTGCTTAACAACCTGAACATCAAGACAGGCGGCTACGAGCAGACACGTCTTCTGAAGAGCGGAAGCTATACGCGCTATTACAGGTTTGACTCCAAGTATTTCTATATGCAGGGAGCGAACTATATGTTGAATGTTTATTTCAGATTCTAGGGAGGAACGCGATATGAAAAAGCAAATCATTACAGCTGTAGCACTTTGTGCTCTCCTCAGTTCCTGCGAGGAGTTCTCGCCGGTATTCACGTTCAACTACGACGATCCCGCCCATTACGAGGATGTGGAAGGCTCGCAGATAGTGGAACCGGGCGACATCGAGGTCACCCACACCATCGCCGAACTCTCCAAATTATACACTAACGGCAAACCGTTCGTTATAGAGGATGATATCGTCATCTCGGGCCGCGTCATCTCGACCGACCGCCCCGGTAATTTCTACAATCAGATCTATATTCAGGACGAGACCGGCGGCATCGAGGTTAAAATTGGCAAGAGCGCCCTCTACAACGAGTACAAGCTTGGCCAGAAAGTGTATGTCAAGTGCGGTCCTACCGACCACACGTCAGGCCTCACTCTCGGCAGTTATGGTTATAAGTCAGGTAATTACGGCGGAAACGGAATGACCCAGCTCGGATCCGAGTTTTTCTCCGGAACGTATGGCACCGAGTATGAGACCACTTATATCCGTTCGGGACGCGTAATCAAGGAGCACATCTTCCGCGAGGCTCCGGAAAGCGCCGAGCCTGTGACTCCGACGGTGATCTCCGAGTCCGACCTTCCGGGCAAGGACGCGACCATCTCCACCTGCAAGTACCTCGGTACTCTCGTGACCCTCAAGGGCCTCAAGTACGCGGGCGAGGCGTTCGCGCTTCTCTACCTTAGCGGCGAGGAGTCGAACAAGAACTCGAACAACCGCGTGTTCCTTTCGGACAAGCCCTGGGAAATTGACACTTGGGCTATGAGCAAGGCCAATTTCCTTACCCACCTTCAGAAGGGCGATTGGGATGATGCCAATATAGGCAATGCCAACGACTATAACTACGGTACCGTAGGCAGCGTGGATCTTGAGTATCTTAAGACTGCGGACGCTCCTTTCTACGAGAATATCGTAGAGCTTCAGGACGCGGCATACTGCCGTAACGTATATTACTGGGTGTATGGCAAATATCCTGAGGACGAGGATGAGAAGGTTGATGTCGAGGATAGGCTCAAGCCTGAAAATCTCGTGAAGCTGTGGCCAAGATACTGCCTGGCGAAGAATGCGAACGGATATTCCGTAAGTCAGTACTTCAAGATGGGCAGCACTGAGATTCAGCTCCGCACCAGCGGTTATTCGAAATTTGCCGACAGTAAGATTCCTGCGGAGGTTCTGGACGGAACGAAGACCATATCCGTCACGGGTATCGTCACTCTCTATCAGGGAAGCGTACAGTTTATCGTTAACAGTCTCGACGACATCGTGGTAGAATAATGAAAAAATCACTTGCAATATTGGTTATGGCAATTTCTCTGGCTTCCTGCCACAGCAATCCATTTCTTTCACAGTGGGATACTCCTTACGGTATCCCACCGTTTGACCAGATACGCACCTCCGACTATGTTCCGGCCGTTAAGGCTGGCATCGAGCAGCAGAGGGAGCAGATAGCGGCCATAGTTTCAGATCCGGCCACTCCGACTTTCGAGAACACCATAGCTCCGCTCGAACTTTCCGGAGACATCCTCTCGAAGGTACAGGGCGTGCTTTTCAATATCTCGGAATCCGATCAGACTCCGGAGCTTGACGCGGTGCTCGAGCAGGTAATCCCTATGCTCAGCGACCACAGCGCCGACATTAATTTCAACAAGGCTCTCTATCAGAGAGTTAAGGCGGTTTACGATGCTGATCAGAGCGCACTTACTCGCGAGCAGCAGATAGTGCTCAAGAACTGGTACGAGGGCTTCGAGCACGAAGGAATTGGCCTGAGTGAAGAGGCTCAGGCAGAGCTGCGTCAGATCAACAGCCGCTGCGCCGAGCTGACCCAGAAGATAGGGAACAACATTCTCGCCGAATCCAACGCCTTCCAGGCCAAGTTCGGTTTCAGCGTGAGCGAGTATCCTGTGAAGATGACTTCTACGGCCGACCGCGAGCTTCGCCGTCAGTACAACGAGGCCTATCGCAGCCGCTGCCATAACGGGAATGAGAACGATAACCGTGCGCTCATCCTTGAGCTCGTGTCGCTCCGTACCCGCAAGGCCAATATCCTCGGCTACGAGTCCAGCGCAGCTTTCACCCTTTCGGACAAGATGGCCGCCGATCCCAAGACCGTAGACAGTTTCCTTCAGGGAATTATGGATGCCGCAGTCATCAAGGCGAAGGCTGAACTGAAAGATATGCAGGCCATTATGGATCAGGATATTAAAGCTGGTCTGTTGCCGAAGGGCTCGAAGATAGAGCAGTGGGACTGGTGGTACTACGCCGAGAAGGTGCGCCGTGCCAAGTATGACCTGGACGAGGACGAGGTGAGCAAGTATTTCAAGGCTGAAAACGTGCTTAATGGAATATTCACCGCGGCTCACATTCTTTATGATGTGAATGTGGAGAAACTTGAAGGCGTGCCGAGCTATAATCCTGATGCTGTGACCACCTGGAAGGTGACCAATCCTGACGGATCGCTTGTCGGCATTCTTACTACGGACCTTTTCCCTCGCTCAAGCAAGCGTGGCGGCGCATGGATGAACAATGTCCGTGGCCAATGGGTGGATGCGGAAGGCAATGACGTTCGTCCTATCATCGTGAACGTGGGCAATCTCGCCGAATATATGAGCATCGACGATGTGCAGACCACTTTCCACGAGTTCGGACACGCTCTTCACGGCATGCTTTCGAAATGTCATTACGCATCGGTGAGTGGAACGAACGTGAAGCGTGATTTCGTGGAGATGTTCTCTCAGTTCAACGAGAACTGGGCATTCCAGAAGGAGCTTCTCGCCCTTTATGCCAAGAATGATGCGGGCGAGGTTATTCCGCAGGCTCTCGTGGATAAGGTAAATGCTGCTCTGAAGTTCAATCAGGGATTTATGACCACCGAACTTTGCGCCGCTTCTATGCTGGATATGCGTTGGCACGAGCTTACTTCGGTAGAAGGTCTCGATATAGATGAGTTCGAGGCGAAGGTGGCGGAAGAGATTGGCCTGCCGAAGGAGATCACTTTCCGTTATCAGAGCACATACTTCAATCATATCTTCGGAGGCAGCGGCTACGATTCCGGTTATTACGGATATTTGTGGGCGGAGGTGCTGGACAAGGACGCGTTCTCCATCTTTGAGGCTTCGCAGAACGGGGTGTGGGATAAGGAATTGGCACACAAGTTCAAGACCGTGTTCCTGGAGAGGGGCGGAAGCGAAGAACCTATGGTGCTGTATCGTGAATTTGCAGGTCGCGAGCCGGATTCGAAGGCAATGCTTCACGCGCGCGGTCTTATATAATATCGTATTATGAACAGGAAAGTACTTTTAATGATTCTTGACGGTTGGGGCGAGGGACGTCACGACCACAGCAATGCCATCTATACGCAGGGCTCGCCGAACATTGACGCTCTGCGCGCGAAATATCCGCACAGCCTTCTGCAGGCCTGCGGAGAGTATGTCGGACTTCCAGACGGACAGATGGGTAACTCCGAAGTGGGGCATATGAACATAGGTGCCGGCCGCACGGTGTATCAGGACCTGGTGAAGATCAATATCGCTTGCCGCGAGCATAAGCTTCTGGAAAATAAAGAGATAGCTGCCGCTTTTGCGAATGCCAAGGCTAGCGGAAAGAAACTTCACCTTATGGGACTTTGCTCTCACGGTGGAGTACATTCGTCTCTGGACCACGTGTATGAGCTTCTCGCCGAGGCTCACCGCTACGGGCTGGAGAATGTGTATGTGCACTGCTTTATGGACGGGCGTGATACCGATCCTCACAGCGGACTTGGCTTTGTGAAGGAGCTCGAGGAGCATATGGCTCAGACCACCGGCCGCGTGGCTACGGTTTGTGGAAGGTTCTATGCTATGGACCGAGACAAGAGATGGGACCGCATCAAGGCGGCTTACGATATGCTGGTGGACGGTAAGGGTGCCGAGTTTGCAAGCGCACAGGAGGCTATTCAGGCTTCTTACGATGCGGATGTGACCGATGAGTTCATTAAACCTGTAGTCATTACTGAGGGAGGGAAGCCTCTCGCCAAGATAGAAGAGGGCGATACCATCATATTCTTCAATTTCCGTAATGACCGTGCGCGTGAGCTCACTTCAGTGCTGACCCAGGCCGATATGCCGGAGCAGGGAATGCATACCATTCCGCTTTACTATTGCTGTCTGACTCCGTACGACGCCTCATTCCAGGGACTTCATATTCTCTTTGACAAGGAACTCGTGACAGGAACTCTCGGAGAGACTCTTGCCGCTGCCGGAAAACATCAGCTTCGCATCGCCGAGACCGAGAAATACGCTCACGTTACGTTCTTCTTCAATGGTGGCCGCGAGGAACCGTTTGAGAATGAGGACCGTATCTTGGTGAATTCTCCGAAGGTTGCTACCTATGACCTTCAGCCTGAGATGAGCGCACCTGAAGTGGCTTCGAAGCTCATCGACGTGCTCAAGAGCGAGAAGGAGGATGCTATCATCCTTAACTTTGCCAATGGCGATATGGTAGGCCATACCGGAGTCTATCCTGCCATCTGCAAGGCTGTGGAGGTAGTGGACAAGCTCGTAGGTGAGGTCGTAAACACTGCCATCGAACACGGATATGCAGTTCTTATGACCGCAGACCACGGTAATGCCGATTATGCTGTGAACGAAGACGGTACGCCTAATACCGCGCATTCGCTTAACCCTGTTCAGTTCGTGGTTATCAATGCTGGCGATGACGTGAAGACCGTTAAGGACGGAGCTCTCTGCAATATCGCACCTACCATTCTTAAGATTATGGGCATACCTCAGCCTGAGACGATGACTGCAGAGCCTCTTATCTAACTGATATGTATAAATTTACACCGATACTTAAAACTCTTGTCTGGGGCACGGAAAGCTGGGTGCTTTCCTCTGTCCCTGGCAGCGAGTCTGTAGTGGCCGAGGGCCCGAGAAAGGGCGCGAAGATCACAGACATATATCCGGGTCAGTTCCCTTTGCTAATAAAATTCATCGATGCCCGGCGCGACTTGTCCATCCAGGTTCATCCTGACGACGAGCTTGCTGCCGCCAGACATAACTGTAAGGGAAAGACCGAGATGTGGTATATCATCGGGGCTTCTGAGGGTGCGCATCTTATAAGCGGACTGAAGAAGGCCATCACTCCGGAGGAATATGTGTCCCTGGTGGAGCAGGATAGGATTACAGACGTGCTTCAGGACTATACGGTCTCTGCAGGTGACGTGTTCTTCCTCCCGGCAGGGCGTATCCACGCCATAGGGGGCGGATGCTATCTGGCTGAAATCCAGCAGACTTCAGATATTACTTACCGCATCTATGACTATGGCCGATTGGGACTTGATGGAAAACCTCGTCAGCTTCATACCGAGCAGGCTAAGGATGCGATAGACTATACCGTTCACGACGATTACAGAACGCATTACACCGTGGAGGAGAACAAGGCGTGTGAACTCGTTCACTGCCCGCAATTCTGCACCGATCTGCTTTCTCTTACGGAGCCTCTTAGTCAGCATCTGGACAGTCAGTTCAAGGTGCTCATCGCCGTCGAAGGGGATGTGCAGGTGGAATCTTCCGCCGGGAGTGTCCGGCTGAGTCCGGGCGAATGTGCCCTGGCACTTCCTGCCGAAGATCCAGACATAACCATCACCCCACTCTCAGAAAAAGTTACCCTCCTAACTAGCTGTTAGAAGGGTAATTTTCCGTCATAAGCTTGTTGTCGTAAATTATTCGTTTGTTCGGAGTAAACGCCGCGATCTCACAGGCT
>CAVFXO010000048.1:0-9912 GCA_963626825.1 bacterium
GATTTCCGTATGATGAAATTCAGCGGAAACTAAAGAGGTTTTACAAACACAAACTCACAAAATCTGTTTGTAAATCTGTTTGTAAAACCTCTAACTTATTGATATGTAATCAATATCGTGGAGATGGGCGGACTCGAACCGCCGTCCAAACATTATACCCAATGGCTTTCTACACGCTTATTCTTCCTTTGATTGTAGGGATCAGTCTGCCGAAAGACGGGCGAAGCATCACCTTAGCCTTTAAGTCTTAGCGGGCTCTAAAGGCGTGCACCCGCGCATCCGGTCTGGATGATACCCCGTATACTGAAAAGAACCGGCGAAAATTCCAGCGGGATATACGTCGAGCCGCAGCCTTGGCGGCTTCGATTAATGCTCAATCTCTTGGAGATTAGCAAGCGTATGAATAATTGTAGTTGCCTACTAATTCTTTGAAAGCTGATATTAGCGAGAGGGCCTTCGACTCTCGACGTGCTTACCACCGTCTACGATGCTGTCAAAACCAAAACATCCCCGGAAATAAGTCCTGCAAAGTTAACAAAAAGAATTATAATAGTTTTTACTATCTTTGTGGCGATTTAAACGAAACGAATGAATTTCTCTAGGAAGATCACATTGGCAGTGACAGCGGCCATCCTGTTTTTGGGAGGACTGCCGTTACGGGCGGAAAGTCCCGAACACAGAGATTCTCTGAAAAGCGAAATCCGCCTTGGCCTGGGAGATCAGATGTTCGAATGGTTCGTCTGGCAGAATCCTCAATACACCGTCAGGAATCTGAGCGAGAGCTGGACCAGAGACTACAAGGAACATTACCGCTACAGTCAGCATCTTTTTGCAGAATATCGATACCGCCTGTCACGACACGTCAGCTTCGGGTTTCAGGTGGACGGTTCGGCCGTGGTGTGGGACTTGGTGACACGCAACGGTCTGGGGGATGAGGTTTCGCGCGCAAAGAACCGGAATTTCTGGAATCTGACGCTGATGCCGACGGCACAGGTCACGTGGGTGAACAAAGAGCACTACAGCCTGTATTCGGGCGTCGGAATTGGCCTGGGTATCAATGGCGGCTCCGAAACTGACGCATACGGGCACCACACACTGTGCGGCGTGGCCGCAAATCTCACATTCATAGGCGCGACGTTCGAATGGGGCGGAGACTGGTTCGCCTTCGCCGAGCTGGGAGGGCTTTATTCCTTCCGGGACATTATGACCAGCATTTATATGCTCAATTCGAGACTTATCTCGGTGGGAGCGGGTTACAGATTTTAACGGCCGGCACATATGAAAGTCAAGTCTTCAATTATTCTGATATTGGCAGCGGGCGCACTGCTCTCCTGTAACCGCCGGGACTACGGTTTCGTGGACTTCGACGACATAGAGGGCGCAGACAAATCGGCCTTCACCGTAACGTCCAGAAGAGTCACGGACCTGTCCAGGGGACTGCCGCAGGACTGCTATCTCGCAGAGCTGGAGGAGGAAGAGACCAAGACCACTTCCGTCTCCGCGGCTGCCCTGGTTCAGGATATCATAGAATATAACAAACCGAAGGTTCTGGAACTTTCTGGCACATACAAGTCCATCAGCCTCAGTACTTTGGAGGAATTGACGCTGTCCGGAAAGGTGCTTCTGCCGAAAGACCGTAAGCCGAAAAGATACATAGTGGTAAGCCACTACACCATTGGCAGTAACGCCGAGGCCCCTTCGAACTGCTTTCCTTTCGAGGGCGTGCTCTGCAGCCTGGGTTACGCCATGATATTTCCTGATTATCAGGGATATGGCGTGGACGCTCACCATATACATCCGTACCTGGTGCTCCAGCAGACGGCCTTCGACGTATGCTCGATGTACGCAGCCGTGGCCAAATACCTCAAAGGCACCGATTACGAGCCGGAAAACTCCGACATCTACCTTATGGGATACTCCCAGGGCGGCGCCACCACGATGGCCGTGGAATGGATGTTCGAATCCTTCCTGAAGGACTACTGGGATACCACCACCGGCGGTACATCCATCAGACAGGTGTTTGCAGGAGGCGGTCCTTATGACGCGCGCGCCACATACAACGAATTCATCACTTCCGACAAGGTAAACATCCCTTGCGCCGTGCCTCTGGTCATCCAGGGAATGAGCGTGGGAACGGACCTGGACATAGACATCAGCGAACTGATCCAGCCCTGGCTCTACGAAAAGTTGGACGAGTGGATCAATTCGAAAAAATACACCACCGCGCAGCTGCGGCACCTGATAGGCACCACAAAGACCAGCAACCTGCTGACCGCCAAGGGTATGGACCCTACCAGCGAGGAGGTGTCCGAGCTCTACAAACGCCTGACCGACAATTCGATAGTGTCCTACAACTGGACCCCGCAGGCGCCCGTCTATATGCTTCACTCGATGGACGACGACGTGGTGCCATACATCAACGCGTCGAAGGCGAAGGCCAAGTGGACCGATGCCAACATCCAGTACAATTTCGGCCACTACGGCTCGCACACCAAAGCCGCACTCCGGTTCATCTATTCAGTGAAAACCTGGCTAAAGGAGGAGGAAGAGTAATATGAAAGCATTGAAAATCACCATCTTCGCATCCTCCCTTCTGCTCTGGCTTGCCGCCTGCAGTCCGGAGGCCAAGTACGCAACCGGCGGAGCGGTTCTCAGTATGGACATCGCGCAGACGAGCTGCGGCTTCATCGAGGCCAATTTCCACACGAACAAGGACGCATACTACTATATAGCCGCAGAGAAAGTGTGGGACGGAGTGGATCCGACCGCGATCAGCAAACAGTTCATGACCCTGTCCCTGGACTACGCCTACAAGGAGTACATCAACTGGCGGTTCGACCTTCTCTACAGAGGCGTCGAGCACATCGCACCATTCTCAAGCCACAGCCTGCAGTACGGCGATCAAGACTACTATTTCACTGACCTGGAAGCAGATACCGACTATTGGGTGTACGGATTCATAGTGGACCCAGAGACCAACTCCCCTTACGGAGACCTGGTTCTGACGACCGTGCGCACCGACGCCACGAGCAAGATCAAGATACATTTCAGATACCGCATCAGCGACAGATGGGACTTCGTCTATCCGAACAACGAGGACGGCACGCTCAACACCGTCATTCCATGGGTGGGAGAGACCGTGGACAGCGTGGATCTGCGCGACAACCTGCTGGCAGTCAGCCCGGGACGGTATTTCACATCGAGATTCGAGACGCTTCGCGAGAACGGGGAGGCCAATATCTTATACGGAATGTACGCCCACAACAACGACGGCGTGGGTGACGGCACAAGCAGCACCCTGTTCGAGGAGGGCCACACCTATTACACGGCCGTCGCAAGCTTCGACGGACCGCTTATAATGGAAGGAGAATACAAAAACTGGAATATATACAAATTCACCTGGAGCGAAGGTCTGAAACGGGATTTCACCGTGGAGGACGACACCCTGGGTGCATGGTAGAAACCTTATAAAAGTATAACAAAATGAGTACTAAAAACAAACTGGTGGCCAACACCCTTCTGGGAATGGCCGGCGGAATTCAGTACAGCAAGCTTCTGAAAGCGAGCAAGAATCCGCGCAAGACCGGTGCCGACACTCTCCGGGAAATCCTGGAGTACGCAAAAGACACTGTGTATGGACAAGAACATCATTTTGCGGAAATCCTTTCTGCGCGCAGCGATGACGAACTGTTCACACTCTGGCAGAAGAATGTCAAACCCAACGACTACGAGGACTTCCGTCCTTATGTAGAGCGCCACAAACACGGCGAGGAGAACATCCTCTTCCCGGGCAAACCGGTGCTTTACGCCACCACCTCAGGCACCACGTCGGAGCCGAAGTGGATTCCGATTACGGAAAAATATCTGAAGACCATCTACGGCAAGATGACCAAGGTCTGGCTCTTCAACTTCATCAAGAACCGGCACAACGTCTTCAGCGGCAAGATTCTGTCCATCGTGGGCAAGGTGGTCGAGGGATACGCACCTGACGGAACCGTATTCGGCTCTGTATCAGGCGTAACCCAGCGCGACTGCCCTGGCTTCGTAAAAGCGCTCTACTCGAACCCGCAGTGCGTCTATTCCATCGCCGACTACAACGCCCGCTACTATGTGCTTATGCGTATGGGCGTGGAGCAGAACATCACCCTTATCGTGACTGCCAATCCTTCCACTATTGTGGAGCTTCAGAACAACGTGAACAAGTTCTTCGACGAGTATGTCACCGATATCGAGAACGGTACCATCTCTGACAAGATCGCCCTCGACCCGGAGATCCGCAAGGAACTCGAAGCCTGCGTGAAGCCGAACCCAAAGAGAGCGGCCGAACTCCGCGCCCTCAAGGCGAAGTACGGCGACGTGCTCCCGAAGCACTATTGGCCTAACTTGCAGATACTCAACACCTGGAAGTGCGGCAACACGAACGTCTATCTCGACAAGTTCAAGGATTCGTTCCCTGAGCATATGCTCCACCAGGAGTTCGGATACTTCGCCTCTGAATGCCGCTTCGGTCTCGTGCTCGACGACACGAACAACACCGTGCTCTTCCCTCACTACCATTACTACGAGTTCGTGAAGGCAGATGAGCTCAATAATCCTGATGCCAAGTTCTACCAGCTCGACGAGCTTGTGGAGGGCGAGCGCTACTGCCCGTTCGTGACCACATTCGCCGGCCTGTACCGCTACAACATGAACGACATTCTGGAGGTCGGTCCTAAATTCAAGGGCACCCCTACCGTCCATATGATACAGAAGACCAACGGTATCGTGACCATCACCGGAGAGAAGCTTCACGAGCGCCAATTCATCGAGGCGGTGCACAAGGCAGAAGAAGAAACCGGTCTAAAGACCAGATTCTTCATCGGATTCGCGGATATCGCCATCTCGGCATACCACTTCTATTATGAATTTGCCGATCAGGCCGTCAGCCAGGAGGCCGCAGAGGAGTTTACCAAGGCGGTGGACAAATACCTTCGCGCCCAGAACATAGAATATGTGGCCAAGAGAGACTCACTTCGTCTGAAAGACCCGATCACACACCGTCTGGTGAGCGAATCCTTCGAGAAATTCAAGGAGAGATGCATCGCAGAAGGTGCCCGCGACGGCCAGTTCAAACTGAACATCCTTCTTCAGGACGAAGGACGTCACGCCAAGTTCAAGGATCTGGTCATCAAAGACTAGAAGGAGAACTTATAGGTAACACAGAGGACGGCCGAATGGTCGTTCTGCCAGAAAAGGGACTTGAGTTTAGTCCCTTTTTTGTTTGTGTCCATCTCCTGGTCGTGCGTCCAGTGATACATAGCCGTAAAATCCAGGCTGTGATGCTTGGAAAGTTCCCACTCGAAACCTGCAGCCCCGCGCAAGCGGTTGACGTAGGCATTGTCATATCCCAAAAACTTATAGTCCGAGTAAGCGCCCGTGACCTCGTTCCAGGTGGCTGAACAGCGCGGAGCATTGAAGATGTTGCGCACCTCTGCGTAAACATAAGGTTCTATGCTTCTGAATCCGCGGTATTTGACGGTAAAACGCGATTTGAGCTGAAGGGCGTTCGGAACTTCCTGATACTCATTAACATCATAGGCCTTGTGGGTCATCTGAAGCTTCTCGCGAAGGGAGAAACGCCAGACGCCGTAGTCGTATTGGCCCGTAAGGTTAAGGGACAGACGGTGACGGGGTTCGAGTTCATCTGAAGAGGTCTGATGGCCGATGAAAATGTACTCGGCGCCGACCTTGAAGAAATCACAGACCTTGTAGTCTATGCCAAGGCTCGCCTGGTTGCGCTCCACCCCGGCCAGGGACGGACGCGAGCGGAGTTCATAGGCGGCATTGAGGTGCAAGCCCTTGACTATTTTCCAATCCACTTCCGCGCCGGTTCTGGCGCCAAGCGAAAAATCCTGAGCCTCAGCGGTCACCCCGGCAAGGCACAATGCGGCGACAAGCGCCGCCCCGAATATGGTCTTCTTCATCTTTAAATGTTCTGGTCTTCGGTGAACTGCTTGTATTTCACCATGTTGTCTATAGTGGAAGGGGCTTCTTTCCCGTCCGTCCGATAATAAACTCTGATATATGCCGAATCCTTCAGGAAATCCACATTCCCTATCTCAACCTCCGTCACGTCAAGGCCCAGGCGTTTGCGCAGATCCTGCAGAAGCTCTTCGCGGCAGTCCGGAGTGATGAGGTCCACGCGGTCATAGAGGACGACTTTCGAAGCGGTCTTCTTCCTGCGGCAGCGGCTCTCGAGGATCCAGATGAGAAGGACCGAGAGAAGATTGGCAGAAAGCATAATGAGCAGATCTCCCTGATTGAGAGCATAATGCGCCGTGCTCTCGCCGGCCTGCGCGATCGTGAAAAGCGGGGTGAGGCCGTTGACCGCGGCAAGCGCAATGATAACGAAAAGGTAGGTCATCTCACGGATGGGAACGGTCTCGGTGCGGTAGCGTATGACCCCGAAGATGGCGAAAAGACCAAGTGTCAGGCCCACTCCGACATCTACCCTGCCCATAGCGAAAAGCAGCAGAAGCATCGCCGACGAGAAGGTCAGGAAAGTGAACACGTAGTCCTTCCTGCGGCTTTTCGGATAGTAGAAGAAATGCACTAACGCCCAGCAGACCAGAAGATTCACGAAGAACCTTATGCCCAACTCGGCCAGACTCTGCGCCGTGCTCATCGCGGGATCAATCAGGCCCTGCAGGTCAAGCAGGTCGGAGTCCTCTAAAGCGACTGAGGTATAAGAGGATTGTAACATTTTTCGTATAAGTTTTTATTTATTTTCTCTATTGTACGCACTTTCTGCTTGAATTTACCCGGAAGCAGACCCGGGTCCGTCATCACCAGCCCCACGCAGTATTTGCTCACCCTCACCGGCTTGACCCTGTGGTTAAGCAGTATCTCCTGCATACGGCTGCGAACGCGACCGTCCTGCTTGAGCTCTATTATAACCGCCTGGCCGAGGTCCTTTTCGGAAGCGGTTCTGAAATTACGGAACCGTACGCCTGTATCTATCGTCAGCCTCTCCGTAAGCGCCTCATTTACAAGCGTTATGCGAAGGAATACAGTCTCAAGCGAGGGCGTCAGGATTCCGGCCTCTCCGCCCAGGTTATCCGCCAGCCAGGCCGATGCACGCCCGTTTTTCCTGTAATCGGAGAACTGGTCCGCCGGGATGGGGATGCGGTTCTTGCGAGTCCTGCCGTGGTTATTCTTCCGTTTCAGTTCCAGATAGCACTGATTAGTCTCCACGTATTTTCTGGTGCGGACCTTCTGCCTGTCGGCCTTCCCGCGCCTGTGGTCCGTGAACATCTTCAGGTCCGGCGTATCGAAATAGATGCTGTCGTAAGCGTGCAGACGCTCCCCGGCCTGCTCGAATACCCGATATCCGTCCCGAATCGCGTCCCTTAGGATATCCTCCAGCACCCTGCTGTCCGTCAGATACTTACGGTCAATCCTGTTCATCAGGGAGATGCCGTTCATCTCGGAAAGCGTTATGGGAGGGAAATCCTGGAGAAGCTCATTCATTTGTCCCGGGTATATACTCATACATCTTGTACCTCTTCAGCCGGCCCTTCGCGTCGTAAATGTATTCCGTCTTCCTGCGGCCCAGCTCATCGTACTCGTATTTACGGATATTGTCAAGCTTGTTCGCGTGATTATAAACCAGTTCACGCGCCACCTTGCCGTTCGCCCCGTGCTCGTATCTTTTCCTCCACTTCTGCCCTTTCAGGTCATACTCTATCTCCTCGACCTTCTTGCCAAGCTCGTTGTAGATGGTCACGTGGTCCAGAATCTTCTGGTTCGTGGCGGCATCCACCTTCCACTCCTTGACGGTCATATTGCTTCGGGGATGCTTCTGTGCCGGAGTCTGCGCACCGGAAGTTTCCAGCGAGTCCGGAGCCTCCTGCGCATACGTCCGCCCTATGGCCATTATGGCCAATGCCAATGTCGCTATGATGATCTTCTTCATTTCAGTCTTAGTGTGCTTTTCTTATGCCAATGGCTCTGTGGTTTCAGCACCGGAGCGCTAATTTACAAATTTATTGGCTGCAAATCTGTATTCTACCCCAGACGGAATGCAAATAATTACATTCGCCGTCGTTTGAGGCATTGTGCGAAGCTCTGTCAAATAATGAAGTCAATGGCGTCCTCCGCCGCCACCGCCAGGGCCACCGCCACCGGGACGGTTGCCTCCCCCGGAAGCGCTCATCGAGGCGGTTACGGTAGACGTCTGAGAGCCGTTCTTAAGGGTATAACTGCTTCCGCTGACCAGATCCGGATGTGAAAGAACCATGCCGCTGCCACCTCTGGACGGGGCAGTAAACTCCAGAAGAAGAGTGCTGCCGTTATATAAAGCATATGACGCATTTGCGGTCCAGGAAGATACGCTTATCACCGGCTGCGATATGCTTGATCCGGATTCTATGCCTCCGAACGCCATTATGGAACCGCCACTGATGTAGAGTTTGTAATTCTGTTCGGTATTGGCATCCAATGCCACTTCCGGACTGCCGCTGCCCACGGCATAGACAGATCCGCCTTGAATGTACATATTACCGTTGGCATCGAGTCCGTCATTACCGGTAGAGACCGCGCTGACGGTACCGCCTGTAACGGTCATATCCGATCCCGAATTGATGGCATCGTCGCTCGCGGTGGCGTTCACGCTGCCTGCAGAGATCGTGAGAGTGCCCTTAGCCTCGATAGCTTCGTGAGAAGACGCTTTGGCTGTCACTTCGGCTCCGGCGAAGACGAGATTTCCGTCGAACTTGATGGCTTTGGACGATTTGGACGAAGAGTCGTCTCCCCAGCCGTGCCAGCCGCCCGAAGAGCTGCCATAATTGGCCCCGGTAGCGGTGACGTTCACGGTGCCGGCATTGAACCAGCCGTTTCCGTCGCAGTTGATGCACTTGGCACCCGTTCCGCTGGCCGTTATATTGAGAATTCCTCCTTCTATGGTAAATGACGCATCAGTCTTGATGCCGGCCGCTCCGGTCAGTTCACCGTCCACCGTGCCGGAAGATGCGCTTGATTTGATGATCACCTGGCCGCCAGACATATAGAAGTCACCGTCGGTGGTGATGCCTTTCTTGCCTGTGGCAGAGACGGTTATATCTATCGTACCGTCACTGATCAGAATCTTCTCCTGGGCTTTTATCCCGTGGCCGGAGGTGGAGGTTATATTAATTACGGGAGATCCGGTGATGCTGATATAGTCATCGCTGGTGATGGCGGATTTGCCCGTAGCTGTCACGGTGAGAGAGCCGTCTCCGCTGAAAATGAGCTGTCCCTCGCTGAAGAATGCGGCTTTCATATCTTCATCGCCGGTTTGGTCCGGGTAGTCTCCACTAGACTCCACCGCACCGTCAGCGATATAATTCTCCCCGGAGACTACCACAGAAGTATATTTGTGGCTCTGGTTGTTGATGGCGGCGCCGTCAGGATTAGTCAGATTCAACCCATTAAGACGAATTTCCTGCTTGGTTTCGCTATACAGTTTAAAAAAGCCGTCGGAACAAGTACCGCTGAGCTCGTAGGTCAGGCAAGCGTCCGTGGTGTTGTTCACTGTGACGTCACATCCGTCCACGGTCACGATGCCAGCCTCATCACCCGTCACGGTGGCGCCGTTCTGCGCATACACGATGCTTATGATCCCATCCGGGACTACTACAGCCTCGCCTCCTTCTTCTTCAGCGGGCGTGTCGTCCGTAACAGGATCGCTTGTTATGGTAATCTGATTCCCGCTACAGGCCGAAATCATCAGCACCGCAGCCAAATATCCACGCTTCATAGTCCAACACTTATGAAATATCAATAACTAACTTATCCGGGGGACTAATTTAATAAAAATTATGCCAAGGTAGCTATCGGTGGACGATACACGCTTCGCGCTATCCCTCCCACTGCGCGGGTGCTGTTGGTCTCTAC
>CAVFXO010000049.1:0-1142 GCA_963626825.1 bacterium
AGATCTGTTTTCAGACCGGAAGAGGGAATGGTAGTCTTAATGTTTCTGACATCATCATTGGACTGAACCGCCTCGGCATCGTCAAGGGTAACCTCGCAGCCGTAAACTCCTGCGAGGACTGATAACACGATAATTGCTTTACTGGTCTTTTTCATAACTTCTACTTCTTTACATATCCACGTCTTCTTCTTACCATTCCCAGTCCACTATGTCGGGATCCCAGGTAATCTGTTCCAGGGACAGGGTGAGGCAGACATTGTGAACTTCACCGTTTCTAAAGGCGCCGCCCGGCACCAGGGAAGACAGGGGCAGGTATTCAGTGACACATTCCGCGAATCCGGTTTCAAGATCTCGTATGACATAACAGACCTCCAGCTGCTCCTGTTCTGAAATGAAATTCTGCGGCACATAGAGATACTGCTCGCCCGGCAGAACCAGTTCCTGATCTGACAGCCGGATAGGCGCCAAGGAATAATCCCCGTAAACGGCGTCATAAGTGGAAAGTGCCGTCCATCTGTCGATCTCGTTCCACAGTCCGCCCATATATTCACCCTGCTGATAATCAGCTTCCTTCACGACATTTTTCAGGCAAAGGGAGGTGATATGGAGTTCTTTTGACGAAGAATAGTCAGCTCCTGTGCGGGCAGAGATCTGCAGCTTCGACAGCTGATGTCTGAAATGCGTGGCCACCGACGAAGTCCCTGTCGGATTGGCCAATGCCACCATAAACTCGGTGTTGTTCTCCAGGGACATATCCAGGGTCTTCAGGCACACGCCCTTCTCCCTGTCTATGAATACGGTGGTAGAAGAACCCTGATTGAATGACAGGGCTTCGCTGTTAAGGCTCCAGCTGAAGATCGTAAGGCGGCCTCCGTCCCGAGGCCACTCATAAGTGTCACACAAGGCCCAACGCCCGGCATTGTATGACACCGTGGTGGCAGGAATGTATTCCCGGCAATCTTGGGAAGATGTAACCCACTGTAAACCGGGTTCGAGATAGTACGCCGCGACTTCGAAAAGATTTGTCAAGGCAAAAGATGAGGAGGCCGCCTTTACGATCGGAGCCAGTTGGAAAGTAATTTCGCTGTTTATGAAACTGTCATAATTGATATGAATGATTTCATCCTTCACGCACCCCACAA
>CAVFXO010000049.1:1535-28877 GCA_963626825.1 bacterium
TGTTGAGCAGTCTTCTGGTTCTTCACGGCGAACGGATTCACCGTCTTGTGACCCAACACGAATCCGTCTTCATATTCGATATGCTTACGGCCGTCACGCATTCCGCTGCCATTTGACAGATAATGCTCCGCGCGAAGAATATCAATTACTGAAACATCAGAAGAAACCTGCTGGAAAGACCTCGCAAAGTGCCATCCGAACATAAGTACGGACAAAATAAAAAACTTTGCAAATAGCCTTTTCATTCTTATCAAAAGGGCTCTATTTCCCCTTTCAATCGCAAACATAAAAAAAAAAAAACGAATCGCAAATTTTTCGACAAAAATTTGCGATTTTCCTCGAAAATATTCAAAATCTTACGATTACTCCATATATTTACACTATGAGACGAACCCGTATTATACTTGGCGCCACGCTTTGTCTGCTGTCGTTATCTTCGAGAGCGGACGAAGGAATGTGGCTGATAAACGACCTCAGGTCAGACGCGCGCGAAGCCGTGGTGGCCATAGACTTTTTCGGCACCGGAAGCGTCATATCCCCGCAGGGGCTGGTGATCACGAACCACCACGTGGCATACTCCGACATCTGCGCCCTCAGCACGCCCGAAAGGAACATCCTCAAAGACGGTTTCTGGGCAGGTGAGCTCGAGCGGGAGATTCCCGTCCCGGGAAGGAAAATGTTCTTTCTCAAGGAATTCCGCGACATAACCGATGAGGTCCTGCACTTCAGCGACAGTCTGGCGCAGGCGGGAGAGAAGATTGGCTCGAGAAAATTGGCATACCTTATAGAAAAGAAATATTCGGAGCAGACGGGGCTCGAGGCTTCGCTCAGCTCGATGTGGGCGGGAAGCAGGTTCTATCTATCTCTATATGAAGTTTATAGCGATATAAGGCTCGTAGCGGCGCCTCCCGAAAGCATAGGTTCGTTCGGAGGCGACACGGACAATTGGCAGTGGCCGCAGCACAAATGCGATTTCGCGCTCTACCGCATTTACGCCGCACCGGACGGCAGCCCCGCCGGATACAGTGCGCAGAACATCCCGCTGAGCACCCCGAAACACCTGACCGTGTCCACGGATGGATACAGACTGAACGACAGGACCACCGTCATAGGCTATCCCGGCAGGACCGACCGCTACAGCAGCGCCGCCGAGACGGCTTACAGACAGGACCTTATCCTTCCCATAGACAATGAAGCCCGGGAAAGGCAGCTTGAAATTCTGAAAAGATGGATGGCCGCGGACGAAAGCGTGAAGCTCAAGTACTCCGATGCCTTCTTCAGCCTCAGCAATGTCGCCGAATGTGAGCAGGGAGAGCAGATGTGCCTTAGACGCTACGGCATAGTGAAGAAAAAGCTTGCCAGCGAAAAGGAACTCGAAAAGTGGCTGGGAAGCGGCGATCTGACAGATTCGCTCGACCTCCTGTACAGCCGGACAGCATTCGTGGAGAGAAACAAGGCCTGGTTCAGAGAGACGATGTTCCGCGGACCGATGATCTGGCGCACCATAATGCGCGTGGCCAATTCCAAGGACTTCGACAAGGCGCAGAAATTCATCCGCAAAGGGTTGGAGGAGACCGATCCGAGAGTGGAGAAGGAGCTTGTGAACCTGGCCGTGCAGCAGTACTACACGCACGTGGACTCCAGTTTCTGGGGGCCGTACCAGAAGGAACTGGCCAGGGAATTCGGAACCGACTATGCCGCCCTTACCGACCGTATCTGGGATGGGTCCGTCTTTTCCGGCCACGGAGCTCACCCGGTCAGTATGGAAGAGATTCTCAGCGACCCTTTGTTGCGCTTCCAGCAGGACGTGAAGATCACCGCCTTCAACGAGCGGGACGACAACCTCAGAAAGCGGGGCGAGATAGCACGCCTGAGCCGGGACTACACCCGCGCCCTGTACAGGATGAATGCGTCACGCGGCCGGAAGCAGTATCCGGATGCCAATTCCACTATGCGATACACCACCGGCAAGGTGTGCAGGCTGGAGCCGTGGGACGCGGTGCAGTACGACTGGAAAAGCACGGCCGCAGGCATCGTGGAAAAGAACCTCACCGGACGTCCGGAATACAGCCTGCCGGAAGATTACGCTGCGCTGGTGGGCGGTTGCCAAGTACCCGTCAACTTCCTTACGGACAACGACATAACCGGGGGCAATTCCGGGAGTCCGGTGCTTGACCGCCGCGGACGGATCATAGGCCTGGCCTTCGACGGGAACACGGAGTCCCTGGACAGCGGGATGTACTACACGGCCCGCTACAACAGGTGCGTGTGCGTGGACATCCGGTACGTCCTGTGGGTGCTTGACAAATACGCAGGAATGGAAAGAATCCTTAAGGAATTAGACTTATAATTGCTATATTTACGCAAATCAACACTTAACTGATATGACAACAACACTTATTCTGGTCTGCGTGGCAGCGGGCCTGCTTCTTATTCTTCTGATCTATTATTTCTCAGTGAACAACCGCGAGGTGGCCCTGCGTAAGGAAGCCGAGGCTCAGGAGAAAAAGATCGAGACCGTACACGACACTATGTGGAAGACGCTCAAGCAGGAAGCCGGCGTCACCGAAAAATACCGCGAGACATTTGAGAAGATCTATCCAGAACTTATCTCAGGGCGCTACAGCCAGGACAGCGGGAATTTGTTCAAGATGATTCAGGAATCCAACCCTGCATTCGACACCAAGCTTTACGACAAGCTTATGCAGTCCATCGAAGCACAGAGGGCATATTTCGCTTCCAGTCAACAACGTATGCTCGATATCATCCGCGAACATAGCACGCTCTGCGCCACTATGCCTGCCTGCTGGTTCATAAAGAACAGACAGACCATAGAATACACCGTCATCTCCTCTACCGCCACATCCGAGGTCATCAAGACCAGAAAAGACGACAACGTAGATCTCTTTGCATAGGATTTACTACATAATCCCTCCGGCCGTAGCGATCTGGCTTATTGCACAATACCCATCAGAATATTGGTGGGTACACCTCATCTGCGCCGTGGCGTTCGACGCGATCATCTTTTTTATGATCAAGCGCTCGCGCCAGACCCGCGAATACTTGAGCGCCTTCGCCACGGCTGCGGAGCATCACAACTCCTGGACCGAACGTGTAGTGGTCACCAGGACCTACACCGACAGCAACGGCAAGCAGCAAACCCGCACGGAAGTCCGGCACGTCTATCACCCGGACGAATGGCATCTCTACTATAACAACGGGCGCAGCGAGAGAATCTCCCATTCGCTGTATGAGACGCTGATCTCGAGATGGCGCACACCGGTCCAGCATATTCACCCATTCCATGTGAACTGCGTGGCAGGAGGTGGCGGCCAGCGGTACGATTGGGATCGGATACAGGCCAATTCCTACACTACCACTTACAGGGGCTGGTACACGAACTATATTCTGAACTCCAACTCCATCTTCAAAGCAGAGAAGATTCCCGCCACACATGTGCGAGAACTTGGCCTTATAGACTACCCCGCCCACAGCACCTATAACAATCCTTACGGAGACGACATAGACTGCATTTTAGTATCTCCGCAGCTCAAGCAGAAGATTCCTTTCGAATGGATGCGCGAGATCAACCTGTTCAACGCCTTTCACGGAGCAGGGAATCAGATTCACGTCTTCGTACTGCTCTACCCCGCCTCGCTTGGCCTGCAGACGGCCGTACACCAAAGAAGCCATTGGCGCGGAGGGAACAAAAATGAGTTCACGGTGTGCCTGGGAGTGGAGCCCGAAGATGACGGCAGCCTTACCGTCAAATGGTGCGAGGCATTCTCCTGGTGCGACATCCCACAGATGGAATCCGCCGTGGAAAGCTGGTTCCTGGAGCACAGGACGCTCGATTTCACCGCACTGGCAGCGTGGCTTGATGCCAATGTCAGTCTGCTATGGAAACGCAAGGAATTCAAGGATTTCGAGTACCTTAAATCCAGAATTCCCGCAGGAAGGTCAGCCCTCATCGCCTTTATCACCATACTCCTGTGCGCATTCGAAATCTACTTTACCATCTACGGCGCACAACCTCTGTCATAAAAAAAGGAGAGCCAGTCAGGCTCTCCTTTATTCGTTCTTACTAAAATTTAAAGCTTAGCTATTTTTAACGCAGCGGACAGGGAACTCGTCTGTAAATGCGATCGAGCCGCCTATGTACATACAATCCACGTCAAATACAATACCAACACCTGTAGTGCCGTTAATCACCGTTGATGACCAGCAACCGCCTCTGTTACTACCTGCAGACCTAACCGGAAGGAAAATGGCTGGCACGGTCGTCGAATATTCCTGACTTCCTGAAAACCAATAACCTTTAGCTCCAAGGTATGTTGTATATTCAGAATGATGGGCGCCCAAACTTTTCACTTCCTCTAGGGTTGGGAGTCTCCAGCCTGTCGGGCAAGCTGATTCAGCAGCAGAAAATTTTTTAGGGGAGCCATGAACATTACCCTCGCTCACCCCAACATTGAACTGGTTCCATGTCATACCGTCAATTACTGTGACAAGAGATGTGTTCGATGGATTAGCGTCGTAGAAATCTATCTTGAGGTACATCATATCCGCACCAGCTTTGTAGGCCCAATAACAAAAACGTATATCCAGATTTGAGTACCTGCATTTGAGAAGATAATCACGCTTCTTCCAGATGATCTTCTTCAGATCGGCATTATCTCCGAGATCCACGCTGACAAGGCTCAAATTATTGCGAAAATCAATGCTCGTGAGATTATTCCCGGAGCAGTCAATTTCAGTGAGCGCTGTGTTATTTGAAAGGTCAATGGAGGTTAGATTGTTATCGCTGCAATCCAAAACCTGGAGCGCCGGCATCTCAGAGATTATATCGTCGATGGAAGTGAATCCATAACCGGAAATATTCAGCTCAGTCGCCTTGTCCATACCATCTATCTTGCCGTCACCGTCGGCATCGAACTCCTTATCCACCTGGCCATCACCGTCGGTATCGAAATTCGCGAGGAGATAAGTAATAAGTGGCTTTTCATTCATCACCGGAAAGAGAGGAATGTAATCCGATACGATCTGAATATCTCCGCAAGAGACCTTAAGCGCCAATGAGACGCCAAAATTGCCGAGGATGAAGTCCTTTCCGAGATTGGCAGGATCCAGTTTGACGGACAGGACCCCGGTTTCAGCTGAAACATCGCTGATGCCCAGCTCAATGCTTTCCCCGCCTGCGGCTTTCGTGAGAGTGTAAACAGCATCGGCGGAAAGACTTGTTTTCCAGCCTCTGGCTATTTTAAAGGCTGCTCTGGCAGGTAGAACGGCGAATTTCAGGGTCGTCGCCCCGGAAATTTTCAGACCTTCGCGAGTGTACTGCACACCTGCGCTGCCATCAGAGTATTCCGGAATGTAGGAAAGAGTCACGCTCGCCTCTGAGACTCTGTCACTCAGCTCGCTGAGACTTTCAAGAATGGAAGCGATCTGGGCCTCCATCTTGGAAAGTTTCTCGTTTATGCTGTCTATCTTCCCGGAGAGCTCGTCTGAAGTCGTGCCAAGTGACGACACGGATTCCTTAAGTTTTGCAAGTTCATCGGACAGCACGGACACTTTTCCTTCCAAAGTGCTGACGGCATCGGACTGCACCTCATCAGCGCTCTGCAGTGCAGCTATCTCCTTCTCTATGGAGGCTATCTGAGTCTCCAAAGCCTTGATCTGAGTGTTTTCGAGGGCCTCCACTCTGTCGGTGAGAGTGCTTACTTCGTTTTTCAATCCTTCCAGTTCTGATTTATTACAGCCGGCAAGAGTAATGACAGCCGCAGAAAGCAGTAGAAGAGAGTTTCTTAAATGTGTTTTCATATCGTTAAAATTTGATTTGTATTTTCCAGTGAAAATATTTCCATCGCCACTTCAGGCATTTTTATCATAGCACAAAGGTACAAGGTTTAGAAGGGCATAGTCAATAGGTAAAATTACCTGTTTTTACCCCTTGACGCAGGTAAAAACAAGTTTGGATATTTATGAGGATTTGAGCATATTTGTATAATGGAAAACGAAACTATATCACTTAAAATATTTGCTTATAGAGCGGTAACGCTCCTTCTCTGTTTGTTAGGCTGCGCTTCTGCAAACTTTTCACGTGCGGACGAAGTTCCCGCAGATGCCGCAGACTCTCTGTTTACGCTTTGGCAAGAGGCAAACGGCGGAAAAAGAACCGATATCTCAAATTCCCTTCTGCAATATCTTTACGATAAAGGCGACCTTGACACTCTTGTGACCTATCGAAAAGGTCAGGTGGAAGAAGTGGCGGGAGTTCTCAACGCTATGACTCTGCACCTGTTTTACAGCAACCGTTTCGACGAGGCCTATGCCCTGGGGTTGCAGGCGCTGGGGGCAAGCGAGCAGTGCGGTGACGAGTATCTTCTTGGAGACAGCTTGAATAGTCTCGGTGTAATCTGTCAGAGGAAAGGACTTTTCGAACAGGCGATTGACTATATGCGGCGAGTCTATGAGATCGACTGCAAAAGTGATGACCGTGGAGCTATGAGCGCCACGATGAACAATCTTGCCAGCCTTTATCTAGGGGCCGGAGACCCCGCGGTGGCTCTTGAATATGTTCTCCCGACCATCGAATATGAAAGGGAAAGCGGAGATAGGGCTCGGCTCGCCATCAGGCTCGGATTGGCATCGGACATTTGGCTTGCGCTCGACAAACCCGCCCAGGCTCTCCCCTGCATCGAAGAGGCGATTCGTCTTGACGAGGAAGACGGACGAACGATCAAGGCGGCAGTAAGACACACGCAACTGGGAGCGGTCCTCATCGCTCTGGGACGATACGAGCAGGCCCGAGAAGCACACGAAAGCGCTCTTAAGGTACTAGAGAGATATAACGGAGGAAAACACGTTTCCGCAGCGATCTGTCTCAATCAGATGGGCGCACTAAGCTTCAAGCAGCAGAGATGGGCTGAGTCCGTTTCATTTTACAGGAGAGCTGTGGACATCGCGGAAGACTGCGGAAGCGACTATGTGAAAAAAAAGGCCCTCCAGGGACTTGGAAAATCTCTGGAGATGGACGGAAAGAAAAATGAGGCTCTTACTGTACTTGAAGAATATATCACTCTGTCCGAGAGTCTGGCCAAGGAAAAAAGCCGTATGGCAGTAGAAGACTTCAAGGTTCAATATCAGACCGTCCAGAAAGAAAGAGAACTGGAGCGGGAAAGCGCGAAGGTAAAAAGTCAGAGAATGCTGATTATTTTCTTTGCCGTAGTGATCCTAGTTCTCTGTGCAATGGTGCTCACCTTCGTAAGAATGCTCAGCATAAAACGCCGTCAGACAGAAATACTTCGCAAGAATGACGAGGCCAAGACTAGGCTTTTGGCTTTAATGTATGATATGTCAGACCGGAAGAAAGCCCGCGAAATGGAAGAGATTGCGAGCAGTATTGAGACTCCGGATAGCGAAGAGAGCGCTCCTAAACTCACAGACCGCGAGAAAGAGGTGGTTCGGCTATGCTGTGAAGGCAGGCCGGCCAAGGAGATCGCCGACATTATGCACATATCCGTAAGAACAGTGGACGGACACAAGGCTAATATCTTCAAGAAACTGAAAGTCAGAAGCGTAGCCGAACTGATGAAGTACGCTGCCGAAGCAGGACTGTTAAACCGAAAAGAATAGCCAGATAGAAGCAGCGATCATCACGCCTGCCACGATTTTCTGGTATAATTTCTTGTTAATATTATGTATCAGCTTGATAGCGATAAAATTGGCAAACATCATAACAAGGCCTATAAGTACACCGCAGACGAAGATGTCCCAGTTCATCAAGTCAAGTTTGCCATACATAAATATCTTGATTATGTGCATCGCCGTGGCTGCGGTGGCTTCGCTGGCGATGTAAGCGACCGGGGTCAGCCCCAAGGTCAGAAAAACCGCACTGCTGAGCGGCCCTGAGATACCGAGAAGCCCGTTGATAAGACCGGTAATGCCACCGCCAATTATCATCGTGGCAGGTTTTTTCGGTAGGGTCATCTTGCCCATTATCTTCATTATCGCGAAGACTACTAGGAAGATACAGAGAAGTCTGGTCATCGGAACTTTGGGCACGACGGCGAATCCGAAAGCTCCGAGCGCAGTGAGCGGTGCGGCGAGAAGAAGGAAGCGTCCTGCCTGCTTCCATTCAATATTGCGAAAACCCATCCCCATCTTGGACAAGTTACTTAGCATCTGAGCTATAGTGGATACTGGGACAGCCACTTCTACTCCGTAAAACGTAGTCAGTACCGGTAGCAGAATCATTCCGCCGCCGAATCCCACGGCTCCGGAGAGCAGGCCCGCCACAAATCCCACAGCGAGCAAGACCAATAGAGTTGATGTCTCAAGCATATTGCGGGCAAAGATAATATTTATTTCCCCTGCCTCACAGATAACTCATAAAATTACTATCTTTGAGGATATAATCATCCAAACCAAGTTAGAATGAAAAAGTTGTTTTCTATCTTCGCTTTAACCCTCGTAACGCTGAGCCTGTCCGCACAGGATGAGGCCCGTTGGATAAGGAAAAGCACCATCTCCCCAGACGGACAAAGCATAGCGTTCAGCTACCAGGGAGACATCTTCACCGTTCCCGCAGAAGGAGGAACGGCACATCAAGTCACAGTAAATTCCTCATATGATTCCGATCCGCTCTGGACAGCCGACGGAAAAAGCATAGTATTCAGCTCATATAGAGAAGGAAGCAAGGACATATGGATCATCCCTTCCGAAGGCGGCAAGGCCAGAAGACTCACCACATACCCGGGGGCCGAGACACCGCTGTTCGTATCCCAGAACGGCCTGATCTATTATTATGCCAATATCCAGGCAGATCCGAAGTTCAGCGACTACCCTTGGGCAGCACAAGTCTATACAGTAAACATCGCAGACGGCAAATCCACACTGTTCACATCTCTTCCGATGATGAATCTCTCGGTCAATGCCAACGACATCATCCTCTACGAAGACTACAAGGGCTACGAAGACCCACTCAGAAAGCACCATACATCTTCCGTTACCCGCGACATCTGGAAATACCTTCCTAAGAAAGACCAATATCAGAAGATCAGCCGCTTCGTCGGCGAGAATCGCAACCCTGTATTCGCATCCAACGGAGAAGATTACTACTACCTCTGCGAGCAAGGGGGCAATTTCAACGTATGGAAGTCCAATATCAACACCCCGGAGGCGGCATTTCAGATAACCGGCCTTCCTACACATCCAGTAAGAAACCTTTCCATCTCACGCGCTAACAAATTGGCATTCTCCTATAACGGCGACCTGTATACCTGCACCCCGGGAGAAGAGCCGGTCAAAGTGGATGTCAAAGTCGTTCTGGAAGGCAATGACCGCGAGCAGATCTATCGTAATATCAGCAGCGGCGCCACCGATATGGCTGTAAGTCCAAACGGGAAAGAGATCGCCATCGTGGCACACGGAGATGTGTTCGTAGTATCTCCGGACACCAAGGTCACCAAGCGAATCACCGATACCCCGAGCCAGGAAAGAAACGTCTCCTTCTCAAAAGACGGCCGCACGCTCTACTACGACGCAGAGCGAAACGGCAACTGGGGCATCTGGAAAGCAGAACTCGTACGTAAACAGGACAAATACTTCTCTCTCTCCTACGAGATCAAGGAAAGTCTGTTCTCTACCGAAGGCCAGACCTGTTTCCAGCCTTCAGTCTCCCCTGACGGCAAATGGGTGGCGTTCCTGAGAGACCGCACCGAGATCGTAATAAAAAGCACCGAGAAGAACGAGGAACGTTCGCTTCTGAGCGGTGCCAATTACTCCTACACCGACGGAGACCAGTCCTTCGAATGGAGCCCTGACAGCCACCACATCCTGTGCGACTACGGCGCCAACGGCGGCTGGAACAACACCGACGTGGCCGTCATAGACATCGACACGAAAGAAGTTACCGACCTCACCCAGAGCGGCTACACCGATGCCAATTTCCACTGGATTCTCGGCGGCAAGGCTATGATGTGGATGTCGGATAAAAACGGATATCGCAGCCACGGAAGCTGGGGCGCACATTATGACATCTACGCGATGTTCTTCGATGCCAAGGAATACTATAAGTTCACCCGCTCGGAAGAAAAGGAGAAAATAGACGAACTTCTCGACGAGAAGAGCGAAAAGGAGGAAAAGGCAGAGAAGAAAAAAGAGAAGAAAGACTCCGTAAAGGTCGAGAAGAAAGGCCTTGACCTGCTTCTCGAAGGACGCGAAGACCGCATAGTTCGCCTCACCCCGATTTCAGGCTCCATCGGTGACTACTTCCTCACCGACGATGCGAAGACCCTATACTTCTTCCGCGTCAATGAACAGAGCACGGATCTCTGCAGTATGGATGTAAAGGAAGGCGACATCAAAGTTATCCGTAAAAACTACAGAGGATCATTCGTATACACCCCGGACAAGAAGAACGTCTATGTCTTCGGACGCGGAATAGACAAGTTCTCCCCTGCCAGCGGCAAGACGGAAAGCGTCTCATTTGCAAGCAATTACATCTATCAGCCAGCACGTGAAAGAGAATACATCTACGACCACGTCTGCAAGCAGGTAACAGAAAAATTTTATGACAGGAATATCCACGGAATAGACTGGGACGGCTTCTGCAGGAACTATCGCCAGTTCCTTCCGTATATCAACAACTCATACGACTTCCAGGATCTCCTGAGCGAGCTGCTCGGCGAGCTCAACGCGTCGCACACCGGAGCCAGATACCGTCACAGATCATCGGTCAACGCAGGTCGTCTGGGCGTTCTCTACGATTCTTCATACCACGGAAAGGGGCTGAAGATAGCGGAAGTGCTTCCTGGTAGCGAACTGAGCGCAGTCGCTCCGGAGATAGCTGCAGGAGATGTCATTCTCGCCATAGATGGAGAAGAGATCGCCGAAGGCACACAGTGGTATGATGCCCTCCGCTACAAGGCCGGCAAACGCGTGTTCCTTCAGATAAAGAAGAATAAAGTGAAAGAGCCTGTCGAGGTGTTCATTACAGCGAACTACTCCGACAACGATCTTCTCTACAAACGCTGGGTACGTCAGAAAGAAGAGATGACAGAGAAGCTTTCAGGCGGACGTATAGGATATGTCCACGTGGAAGGTATGGACTCTGAAAGTTACAGGAATGTCTACTCCAAGCTTTTAGGAAAATATCGTAACTGCGAGGCCGTAATCGTGGATACACGTCACAACGGTGGCGGCTGGCTTCACGACGATCTGGCGACCCTTCTTAACGGAAAGGCCTACATCGAATTCCGTCCGAGAGGAGAATACATCGGCACCGAACCGTTCAGCAAATGGACCAAGCCAAGCTGCGTTCTCATCAGCGAAGACAACTATTCAGACGCCAGCGGATTCCCTTACGTCTATAAGACTTTGGGGGTCGGAAAGCTCATAGGAACTCCCGTTCCCGGAACGATGACCGCCGTATGGTGGGAAAATCAGATAGACCCTTCCATCGTATTCGGTATCCCTCAGGTAACCTGTTGGGGTCTTAAGGAGAACAGAGCGCTGGAAAACCTTCAGATAGAGCCTGACATCCTGGTTTACAACACTCCGGAAAGTGTACTTGAAGGACGCGACCTCCAGCTGGAAGCTGCAGTAAAAGAAATGCTTAAAGAAATAGATGAATCAAAACAAAAGTAAGCTCGTTATCATCCCTACATATAACGAGATAGAAAATATCGAAGCCATCTCCAGAGCCGTCCTGGCTCTGGAAGAGGGTTTCCATATACTGGTTATAGACGACGGCTCACCCGACGGAACGGCAGACAAGGTAAAATCCCTTCAGAATGAATTCCAGGACAGGCTTTTCCTCATAGAAAGAACCGGAAAACTTGGACTTGGGACCGCTTATCTTACCGGATTCCGCTGGGGACTTGAGCGAGGCTATGACTATCTCTTCGAGATGGATGCGGATTTCTCGCACGATCCGAAGGACCTTCCGAGACTGCTTGCAGCTTGCGAGCAGGAAGGTGCGGACTTCTCAATAGGCTCGCGCTACGCCGACGGCGTGTCAGTGGTGAATTGGCCTATAGGAAGAATCCTGATGTCCTACGGAGCGTCCGTGTATGTCAGAACCGTCCTGCACAGCAAGATTATGGACAATACGGCCGGGTTTATGTGCTACTCGCGCAAAGTTCTGGAAGGGATCGACCTGGACGGAATAAAGATGAAAGGGTACGGATTCCAGATCGAGATGAAGTACACCGCCGTGCGCAAGGGATTCAAAGTCAAGGAAGTACCTGTAATATTCGTTAACCGCAAGGCCGGCACATCCAAGATGTCGGGATCCATCTTCGGAGAGGCGTTCTGGGGTGTGATCGGACTTCGATTCAGGAAATAATCGCCTGCGAAATTTAATAGATGAAACCACTCTACATTAAGGCTATAGCCGGGAATCTGTCAGTAAAAGACTGGCAGATAGAAAATTGCATACTCCTGTTCGAAGATGGGAACACTATCCCGTTCATCAGCCGCTACCGTAAGGAACAGACAGGCGGAATGGACGACAGCCAGGTGGCTGAGACCAAACATTGGTGCGACATCTTCACCGAGATGGAGAAGAGAAAAGACACCATTCTCCAGACCATAGAAAAGGCTGGAGCACTGACCGCTCAGCTTAAAAAGCAGATCGAGACCACTACAGATGCGACCACGCTCGAAGACCTGTATCTGCCCTATCGTCCTAAACGCAGAACACGCGCGACCGTAGCGAAAGAACTTGGCCTGGAAGGACTTGCAGATACCATTTGGAATTATAAGACTTCCTCTCCAAAGGCCAGCGCGCAGAACTACCTCACCGACAAGGTGACTTCCGTAGATCAGGCTCTGGCAGGAGCCAGGGACATCATAGCCGAGAGACTTAGCGAAGACGCCGCAGTGCGTGAGACGCTAAGAAAAGACTATCGCAGAAGCACGCTTAAAGTTGACCTCGCCAGAGGAGCCAAAGACAAGGCAGAACGCGAAAAATACGCATCTTACGAGGGTTTTTCAAGGCCTCTGGACAAGGTCAGCGCGCATAACCTCCTGGCCATCTTAAGGGCTGAAAATGAAGGTGTATTCTCACTTGGCCTTAATCCGCATCCTGGCACTGAAGAAAATGTCTATTACCAGTTCTGCAGACAGAAAGGCAGACCTTCGAATAAGGAACTGGACAGCGAGATACGCTCCGCGGCCGATGACAGTTACCAGAGACTGCTGAGCCCTTCCATCACCAACGAAGTCATAAAGGAGGCCAAGCAGAAGGCCGACATAGAAAGCATAGGCGTATTCGGAGAAAACCTGCGCCAGCTTCTTCTCGAAGCTCCGGTAGGTGAAAAGCGCACTATGGCCATAGACCCGGGATTCCGCAACGGGTGCAAGATAGCCGTTCTGGACGAACACGGGGCGCTTCTTCATCACGAAATCATATTCCCCCACCCTCCTCAGAGCGAGAAGGTCAAAGCCCTTACCAGACTCGACGATATGGTGGAAAAATACGGCGTACAGGCCATAGCCATAGGTAATGGCACTGCAAGCCGCGAGACAGTAGATTTTCTTAAACGAGTTTCTCTTCCTGAAGGTTGCAAGGTATGGACGGTCAGCGAAGACGGTGCCAGCATCTACAGCGCATCAGAAGTGGCACGAAAAGAGATGCCGGACCAGGACGTGACGGTGCGCGGTGCAGTTAGCATTGGCCGTCGCCTTATGGACCCTCTCGCCGAGCTCGTAAAGATAGATCCTAAGAGTCTGGGCATAGGTCAATATCAGCACGACGTAGACCAAGCACTTCTTAAAGAAAAACTTGACAATACCATCGAGGCCTGCGTGAATTCGGTGGGTGTAAATCTTAATACCGCCTCACCTTATCTTCTGGCCTATGTGGCTGGAATAGGGCCTGCGCTCGCTGCTAACATCGTGGCTTACCGCGATGCCAATGGCGCATTCAAAAGCCGTCTGGAGCTAAAGAAAGTGCCTAAACTGGGAGACAAAGCCTTCCAGCAGTGCGCGGGCTTCCTTCGCATACGCGGAGCCGCCAATCCGTTGGATGCCAGTGCAGTACATCCGGAGTCGTATCACATAGTGGACCAGATGGCGCGCGACCTTAAGGTCAGCACCAGCGAACTTGTGGGTAATGCCGGCCTCTGCGCGAAGATAGACCCTGAGAAGTACGTCACCGCCGACAAGGGTCTTCCTACCATTAACGACATTATAAAAGAATTGGCCAAACCGGGCCTGGACCCGCGCAGCGAGGCAAGTTCTTTCAGTTTCGCGGATGACATTCACGAACTGGGGGATCTCAAACAGGGAATGGAATTGCCGGGAATAGTCACGAACATCACCAATTTCGGCGCATTCGTTGACATTGGCATACACGAGAACGGCCTGATACATGTCTCGCAACTGCGCGGACGCACGCTAAAACTTCACGAGAAGGTGAAAGTGCGTGTCATTCAAGTAGATGAACAGAGAAAAAGAATAGGACTGGGTCTAGTGGCCTAGTCCTCTACCGATATGCTTTTGAGCGCCTCTCTATAAGCAGAGAGGATTCGAGACTTGGAGATGAATCCCAGATAATGACGCTGGTCATCCAGCACCGGAAGACGCCAGGCGCCGGTCTTCTCGAATTTGTCCATAACCGAAGAAGCCTTCTCATCCACGCCCAGATAGGCGGCCGGTTGCTTCATCAGGTTATATACGTGCGTAGTGGAATAATTCTCCGTATCGAACATCTTCTTACGGATATCATCCATCTCGACCAGTCCCTGGAAGATGCCATCCTCCCCTACGACCGGGAACACAGCTACGGTACTGTCGGTTACTATCGGCATTATATCCTTCAGAGTGGCATCCAGGCTGATGCGCGGGTATTTATCACGTATAAGTTCCGAAGTCTTGAGCAATGTAAGCACAGCCTGATCGGAATCGTGTGTAAGGAGTTCTCCGCTCTGTGCCAAACGCTTGGTGTATATAGAATATCTCTCCCAGATACGTGTTACGCAGAACGACACCGTACAAGCTGCGATTAGAGGCAGGAACAGATCATATCCACCGGTCATCTCGGCGATAAGGAAGATGGAAGTCATAGGAGCCTGCATAACGCCGGCCATAAGCGCTGCCATACCCACCAGCACGAAATTCTGCTCAGGAAGAGGCCAGAACACACCGGAGACGCTGTTGTTCAGGATTCTGGCTATCACAAAGCCCGCAATGGCACCCACGAAAAGCGTAGGACCAAACGTACCGCCGACTCCTCCACCAGCATTGGTCAAGGTCATCGACAGGACCTTGAAGAACATTATGGCGGCGAACACAGCCACCACGCCCCAGTTGGAATTCATAAGGACATTCAGCGGCGATCCGCTCATCTCCCCTCCTATTCCGTTCAGAAGTTTGGTGATGTCACCGTACCCTTCACCATAAAGCGGAGGGAACAGAAAAACCAGCACACCCACTCCCAGTGAACATACCAGCCATTTTATCCACGGCGAACGCATCTTCGCGAACCTGTCCTCAAGCTTCAGCGTAGTATGCGTGAAATAAAGCGACAGGAATCCGGTGAACACGCCGAGAATCAGATAGAACGGTATGTTTTTCAGGACGAACGGCTCCAGAGAACACTCGAAGGCCGCCTCCATTCCCGTAAAGACATAGCTTACCACAGTGGCGGACACTGTCGATATAAGCAACGGCATAAGGCTCGCCAGAGAGATGTTGAAAAGGAGTATCTCCATCGTGAACAGCAGGCCTGCCAGCGGGGCCTTGAAGATGCCCGCTACGGCTCCTGCCGCCCCGCAACCCACCAGAATGGTCATATTGCGGTAGGAAAGCTTGCCAAGACGGCCTACATTCGAGCCAATCGCGGCACCGGTATAGACAATCGGAGCCTCCGCACCGACAGATCCGCCGAATCCGATCGTCAGCATCGAAGTCACCAGCGACGACCACATATTATGAGGCTTGATTCTGGATTCGTTCTTAGAAATAGCCTTCAGAACCTTGGTAACTCCGTGTCCTATGTTATCCTTGACCACGTACCTCACTATCAGAAGAGCCAGGAGCATACCTATGGAAGGCAATACAATGGCCCAGAGATAGGATCTCGAGGTCAGCGGGGCAAGCCACTGCTGTATAAGATGTATGCCGCCCTTCAGCAGGACTGCCACAAAACCGACGCAGAGCCCCACAAGGAGGCTCAGCATCAATAATCTATTGTTTTCTTTATTTACGTTCTGTGAATTGCTATTCATCTGAATCTGCAGAATCGTCGTCGCCTGACCCGTACTGGGAGATGTTGTCGTCCGGAAGATTATTCCCTTCTCCGGAATCTGAAGGAGCACCGGTTATGGCCACTTCCTCTGAATCGCCCTCTCCGTCAAGCCAGTTCTGAAGATCCTCAGGATCGTCGATGTCCACCTTCAGCTTGACCAGGTAAATTCCGTCTTCAGTCTCTATGGTAACTGCGTAGAAAAAAGTTCCGTCCGGCTTCGGGTACTTGACCAGATCTTCCAGATAATCGTTATATCCCTTCGGGTATTTCTCCGCAAATGCCGCAGCCACTTCGCTGGACATATTCTCATAACTAACAACGTGTCTTTTCTTACCGTCTGTCGCCATAATCAAGAATCAAATTAGGGTGCAATTATAGTGCAATATTTCTTAAGAAAAAACTATTTACAGAAAATATTTACATTCTGTCCGGAAGTTGTATTCCGAGAAGCCCCATTGCTTTCTCAAGCACCACAGCCACGGTCGAAATCAGCGACAGGCGCATAGAGAGAAGCGACTGGTCGGTCTCCTTAAGGATAGGGGTATCGTGGTAATACTGGTTGAATTCCTTAGACAGGTCATAGCAGTAATTGGCGATAAGAGCCGGCGACAGAGAATCCGCGGCCTCCTTCACCTTGCCCGGATAAGAAGACAGTATCTTCACCAGTCGCACTTCCTTGGCGGAAAGTTCCACGTTTTCGTCCACATTGGCCTGAATTCCCTCACCCAAAGCCTTGCGAAGAATACTCTTGATACGCGCGTGGGTGTACTGGATGAACGGACCGGTATTGCCGTTGAAATCAATGCTTTCCTTAGGGTCGAAAAGCATGGTCTTCTTCGGATCGACCTTGAGAATGAAGTATTTGAGAGCGCCGAGACCTATCATATGGTACAGCTCATCCTTCTCCTCCTGAGACATATCTGCCAATTTTCCGGAAGCCTCCGAAGTAGCCTTTGCCTCCTGGTACATCTTCTCTATCAGATCGTCGGCATCCACCACCGTACCCTCGCGGCTCTTCATCTTGCCTTCAGGAAGCTCGACCATACCATAGCTCAGATGGTAAATTCTCTGAGCCCAGTCGAAGCCAAGCTTGGAAAGTATGAGTTTGAGTACCTGGAAGTGATAATCCTGCTCGTTACCGACCACATAGACGTGAGAGTCGAGGTGCGATTCTTCGAAACGTTTCTCGGCTGTTCCCAGATCCTGTGTTATATACACGGAGGTGCCGTCGCTTCTGAGAAGAATCTTTCGGTCAAGCCCGTCGGCAGTAAGGTCGCACCATACGCTGCCGTCCGGATCCTTGACGAAGACGCCCATATCCAGACCCTTCTGAACCAATTCCTTGCCCAAAAGATAAGTCTGTGACTCATAATAAGTCTTGTCGAACGTTATGCCAAGTGATTTGTATGTCTGCTCGAAGCCGTCGAACACCCATTGGTTCATCATCTTCCAGAGAGCACGAACCTGAGGATCTCCGTTTTCCCAATCCACGAGCATCTTATGGACATCCTCCAGAACTGAAGGATCTTCCTTTTCCATCTTCGCATATTCCACGTAGCAGTCGCCTACCAGGTGGTCGCCTTTCTGTCCACGACTTTCCGGGGTAGCGCCATCGAAACGTTTCTGCCAGGCATACATACTCTTGCAGATGTGCACGCCACGGTCATTGACCAGCGTGGCCTTTATCACATCGTTACCGGCAGCCTTAAGAATGTCCGATACGGATGAACCCAGAAGGTTATTGCGCACGTGTCCGAGATGCAAAGGCTTATTGGTATTAGGTGAGGAGAACTCCACCATAATGGTCTTTCCGGTAGAAGGAAGTTTGCCATAATCTGCGTCAGAAGAGATCTGACTTAACGACTCGTTCCAGAACTTCGGCGAGAGGCAGAAGTTAAGGAATCCCTTGACTACGTTAAACGATCCTACCTCAGGGCAATGCGCCACCACCCATTCTCCTATAGCCTGTCCTGTAGCTTCAGGAGTGGCGTGAGAAGTACGAAGAAGAGGGAAAACTACAAGCGTGTAGTCTCCCTCGAATTCTTTGCGTGTAGCTGCTACCTGAAGAGTAGCGGCATCTACTTTTGCCGAATAAAGTGCCTCTATGGCTTCTGAAGCCTTCGAGGCCAGCAACTGCTCTGCTCCCATTAGCCGAGATATGTTTTAAGCAGCTTGCTGGCTGCAGGTTTCTTAAGTTTACGTATAGCTTTCTCCTTGATCTGGCGCACACGTTCACGCGTAAGGTCCAGATTCTCGCCTATCTCCTCGAGGGTCATCTCCTGGCAACCTATGCCGAAGAAGCACTTGATTATCTCACGTTCACGCGGAGTAAGAATCTGAAGCGCCCTGTCGATCTCGGTAGAAAGAGACTCCTTATTAAGTCCGCGGTCCGCCATAGGTGAATCGTCGTTAGGGAGCACGTCCAGAAGGGAGTTGTCCTCTCCGTCCACGAACGGAGCATCCATACTCACGTGACGTCCTGAAACCCTCAGTGTGTCGTCTATCTTCTCGCGAGGGATATCTATCATCTCTGCCAATTCCTGTGTGGACGGCTGGCGTTCATTCTCCTGCTCGAAGCGTCCGAGAGCCTTGTTGATCTTGTTCAGCGAACCTACCTGGTTAAGCGGAAGACGTACGATGCGGCTCTGCTCGGCAAGTGCCTGCAGGATGCTCTGCCTGATCCACCATACGGCGTAGGAGATGAATTTGAAACCGCGGGTCTCATCGAATTTCTCCGCAGCCTTGATCAGTCCCAGGTTACCTTCGTTAATAAGGTCTGGGAGGCTAAGTCCTTGATTCTGGTACTGTTTCGCAACGGACACCACGAATCTAAGATTGGCCTTCGTAAGTTTTTCAAGTGCGACCTTGTCACCCTTGCGGATTCTCTGGGCCAATTCAACCTCTTCTTCCGGAGACACCAGCTCCTCGCGGCCTATCTCCTGAAGATACTTGTCCAGCGAGGCGCTTTCGCGGTTGGTGATGCTTTTTGTAATCTTAAGTTGTCTCATTCTTTATCTAAAACGTTCTATTCCTTGGCAAGAGCGAAGAAAACAGAACGGCCGGCCGGAGTTATGCACTCTATGACGATAGCCCTCTTGGCACGTGCCGCTGCATCTATCACATCCTGAGGCTTCGAAACGCTCTGGTCATTGACATACCTTATTATAAGGCCGTCAACTATGCCGCTGGCTGCGAGCTTGCCCTTTCCGGCAGAGACGACCTCCACGCCATTCTTGATCCGAAGATCCGCAAGCGTCTGTTTGTCAGCTGCCCTGAGGGAACCGCCATAGAAGGATACGGTACCGTCCTCCTGCGCATATCCCGTCTGCTCGTTCTCACCCTGGAACACCACCTTGAAGTTGTGGGTGTTCTGTCCGCGGGCCACCTTCACGGTAGTGGCGTCGCCCGGATGATATGAATTGACGAGTTCCTGCAGACTTGAAGGACTCTTGACCTTCTTCCCGCCGACCTCCAGAAGGACATCCCCCTTCTTAATGCCGGCCTTGTCGGCAGAACTGCCTTTCAAAACCTCAACAATATATACGCCTTCGAGGGAAGAAAGTTTCATATCGTCTGCAACTTTTTCATCCACAGGACTCATAGTCACGCCCAGACGTGCCCTGCGAACCGCTCCGAAGTCGATCAGATCGGCCACGACCTTGCTGGCTATGTTGGACGGCACGGCGAAAGAATATCCTGCGTATGAACCGGTCTGGGAAATGATGGCGGTGTTGATGCCGACCAGCTCGCCCTTTCTGTTCACGAGCGCGCCGCCGGAGTTGCCCGGATTGACGGCAGCATCAGTCTGAATGAAGGACTCAATCTTGAATTCACCTTTATAATTGGGCATTGAGCGGCCCTTGGCACTCACGATGCCGGCGGTAATGGTGGATTTGAGGTTGTAAGGCGATCCGATGGCCAGCACCCATTCGCCCAGGCGCAGCTTGTCGGAATCGGAAAAGTTAAGGTACGGAAGACCCTTGGCATCTATCTTCACCAGGGCAATGTCGGTGGTAGGGTCGGTCCCCACGATGGTCGCGTCATACACCTTGTCGTTGTTCAGGGTAATCTTGACCGAAGTGGCATTGGCCACCACGTGGTTGTTCGTCACGATGTAGCCGTCCGGGCGGATGATGACACCTGACCCGCTGGCCTTCTGTTCGCGGGCCTGAGGTTCGTACTCATCTCCGAAGAAGAACTGGAAGAACGGGTCGGAGATCTGCTGGCGGGCCGTATTGGCCTTCGCGGTCACTTCCACATACACCACGGCTTCGACCGAAGATTCGGCGGCGTAGGTAAAATCGGGATAATCGTCCGGGGCTGCTGACAAATTGGCAGAAGAGATAGCCAGAACGGCTGCAGCCGCTAAAGATTTGCTTAGAATATTCATAACTATAATGTTTTTATTTTGTATCAAAACCGATGGTGTCATTGGTCAAATTGTGTGCCAATGGAATTACAAATATTTTTTGTAAATTTGTGCGGTTATAAACATAGTAAACTTAAAACGGTAATATATGGAATTCAATGTTTCTAGCGCAGAGCTTCTTAAAGGTCTGATGGACGTGTCCAAGGCCATCCCTTCGAAGACGGTCCTCCCTATTCTGGACAATTTCCTTTTTCAGGCAGAAGGCGATTCACTCGTAATCACAGCTTCCGATCAGGAACTTACGCTGCGCACCACTCTCCACGTTGAATGCAGGGAAGAAGGCAGCATCGCCGTTCCTTCGCATCAGCTTATAGAGCTCATCAAATCACTTCCGGACCAGCCGATAGTCATCAAGACCACTTCGGCCAATTCGTTCGAATGTACCTGGAACAGCGGTAATTCTTCGCTTCCATATTATCCGTCAGAGGATTACCCGGAGATCTCCGACAGCTGCGACAATACGCAGAACATCGTGTTCCCGGCACAGGCGCTGGTAAACGGCATTTCTTCCACGGTTTACGCCACCGCAGACGATGAGATGCGCCCTACGATGAACGGTATCTTCTTCGACATAGACACGGACCAGACTACCCTCGTGGCTTCCGATTCGCACAAGCTTATCTGCTACACCGACGATCAGCTTAAGAGCCCGGTGAAGACATCCTTCATCCTGCACAAGAAGCCTGCCCTCGTACTGAAGAACACCATAGGCAAGGACACCGCAGAGGTGGAAGTGAATTTCGACGAGAGTTCAGCCATCTTCAAGTTCGACGACACCACGATGATCTGCCGCCTTATAGTCGGCCGCTACCCTAAATACCGCGACGTCATCCCTCAGAACAACTCAAACATCCTCAAGATAGACCGCGTACAGCTTCTGAACACCGTGAAACGTGTGGCAGTGTGCGCAAACAAGGCTTCGAACCACATCAAGTTCGAGCTCAGCGAAGGCCAGCTGGAGATTACTGCACAGGACCTCAGCTTCGCCATCGCGGCATACGAGAAGGTGCCTTGCGAATATCAGGGAGACACTTTGAGCATTGGCTTCAAGAGCAGCTTCCTTATCGAAATTCTTTCAAATATGAGCTGCGAGAGCATAGTGATGAAATTCGCCGACGCCAGACGCGCAGCCCTCATAGTTCCTTCCGACGAGGAGGCCAAGACCGAAAAGATCTGCGGCATCATAATGCCGATTATGATATCTTAATCGTTAATTATTTATGAACCTGAACCTTACGCGCCCCCTGTTATTCTTCGACATAGAAAGCACGGGGCTTAACATACCGCACGATTCCATAATAGAATTGAGCTTCGTAAAAGTCTTCCCTGACGGCACGGATGCCGTAAAAACGTGGAAGATAAAGCCTTGGGATTACGAAAATAAATGCCAAAGGCCGATCGACCCGTCAGCTTCGAAAGTGAACGGCGTCACCGACGATATGCTCGTGAACTGCCCTACCTTCTACGAAGTGGCCGACGAAGTGGCCGAGTGGCTCAAGGACAGCGACCTGGCAGGATTCAATTCCGCCAAATTCGATCTGCCTATGCTTGCAGAGGAATTCGAGAGGGTTGCACTCACCGGTAAAACGCTCGACGTGGACCTGCACAGCCCGAAGATGGTGGACGTGCAGAACATCTACCACGCGATGGAGCCCCGCAACCTCAAGGCAGCCTACAGATTCTACTGCGGCGGAGAGGATTTCGACAATGCGCACACGGCCGAGGCCGACACGTTGGCCACCTACGCCGTTCTCAAGGGCCAATTGGACCGCTACCCGGACACGCTGAAAAACGACATCAGCGCTCTCGCTTCATTCGCCAGCAGGAAAACCATAGATTTCGCAGGAATGCTGATCGAAGGCGAGGACGGCGAAGCGGTGATCAATTTCGGCAAATACAAGGGCCGCAAGGCACGAGAGGTGTTCGGTACCGACCGCGCCTATTTCAGCTGGATACAGAACGGAGCCTTTATGCTCGACACGAAAAAGCAGTTCTCCAGACTTGAAAACGAATACGCTATGAGCACGGGCGTGGAAAAGCTCAAACAGAAATGGGGAAAATAATCGGATCGGTTATAAAAGCCTACTATTCAATCAAGGGCGGAAGGGAAAAGGCCATTATGGACCGGGCCCTTCAGAATCCGTTCTGGGCCTCGTGCCATACCCTCAGACATATTCTGGCCTATAACAGGGACACCGTTTACGGACGCGAACACGATTTCGCCTACATACTCGACGCTCCCGACGACCAGACTCTCATCGCACGCTACAGGGAGAAGATCTCACCTTCGGACTACGAGGCGTTCCGTCCCTATGTGGACAGGCAGCTGGCCGGAGAGGAGAACGTGCTGGTTCCGGGGCATCCGTTTATGTACGCCACCACTTCCGGCACCACCGCCAAGCCCAAATTTCTTCCCATTTCCTACGCCTACAAGCACGTGTCACACAGGATTTCCAACCTCTGGTTCTGGATTCTGTCCCGTGACCCGCGCGTGGTCGGAGGCAAATACCTGGTGGTGGTAAGTCCCGCCATCGAAGGCCGCACGAAAACCGGCATCCCTGTCGGATCCATCTCCGGATACACCCAGGCCTCCTCATCGAAGATTCTGCGCTCGAAGATAGCCAATCCCTACTTCCTCGCGGACATCTCCGACTACACCGCCAGATACTACGCCATAATGCGTATGGCCATAGAGTGCCGGGACCTGTCCCTCATAGTCACTGCCAATCCTTCCACCATCACCGAGCTTCTCAAGAATGCGGAAGAATTCTACGATGACTATGCGGACGACATCGAGCACGGAACCCTGAGCGAAAAGGTCAGCATCGAGCCTGAAATCAGGGAACTTCTCAAGGGCCGTCTGCACCCGAATCCGAAACGCGCTCGCGAGCTCCGCGCAATCAAGGAGAAGCACCCTCATCCGCTTCCGAAAGACTATTGGCCCGAATTCGCGGGACTGAATACCTGGAAGTGCGGAAACACCCAGATCTACATAGACAAGTTCATAGACGCCTTCCCTAAGGACCTCAGGCACATCGAGATAGGATATTTCGCATCGGAATGCCGTTTCGGAATGCCTTTCGATCTGTCGAACTGGAGCGTCCCTTACGCGCAGTTCCATTTTATGGAATTCGTGGAAGAAAGCGAACTTGAGAGCAAGAACAAGCATTTCCTGATGCTCCACGAACTGGAGGAAGGAAAGAACTACTGCGTCTATATCAGCACCTTCAACGGACTGTACCGCTACAATATGAACGACCTGGTGGTCTGCGGACCGAAATACAGGAACACTCCGCGTGTCCATATGGTCCAGAAGATCAACGGCATAGTCAGCATTACCGGAGAGAAGCTTTACGAGAAACAGTTCATCGACGCCGTACACTGGGCGGAAAGCGAAAAGTCCCTGAAGGCCAAGTTCTTCGTGGGTTTCGCCGATGTGGAGAAATCACGCTACGACTTCTTCTACGAGTTCGAAAAGCCCGTGGACCAGATAACAGCCAGCGAGTTCTCCGAAATGGTGGACCAGAAACTCCAGAAGGACAACACCGAATATGCCGCGAAGAGAAAGTCCCTCAGACTCAAACATCCAAGCACATTCCGTCTGGAGATGGACAGTTATAGGGCATTCAAGCGGGAAAGCCTTCGCAAAGGTCTTCGCGACGGCCAGTTCAAAATAGTTCACCTGATGCAGAATCAGGAGAAGGAGAGCATCTTCAAGCGCCTAACTCGGAAGGATTAGCCGGCCAAGGATTGTTCTCGATTCCAGCCCCTTCAACCATACGTGCGTGAGCGAGTTCCAGCATCCTGCGGACCTCGCTTTCGCGGCTTTTTGTGCGGTCAGGGAAGACAGGCTCCAGAATTCTTATGGTATAGAGAGGCGTGTCCTTGGAGCCGGTGAGCCTGTAGAGGCCCTTGCGCTCCCTGTAGGTGATGACCATCGGCACGAGCGGACAGTCATATTTGTAGGCCATCGTGAAAGGGCCCTTCCTGAACGGCCTTATATAAGGATAGTAATCCCAGCGAACCTCTTCAGGGAACACGTGTATCCACTCCCCGCGCGAATTGTATTCGTCCAGGGCACTGTTGAAGGCCTTGAGGCCGGACATATTCTCGGCTATCGGAATGCCGCCCATATAGCGGAGCATCCAGTACTGAACTGGGCTGGCATTGAAATGCTTGGCAAACATTATGATGTGCATCTTCCTGTAGATGCCCAGAGCCCTGCACACCATCACAGCATCCTCGCGGAAGACGTGGTTGCACACCGACACACCGCCCTTTGAAAGTTCCTTTTTATACTTCTTCAGAATATCCCTGCCCTCGATTCTCAGACCCAGGCACACGCGGTGATAGATGTTGTCTATCCAGCGCAGCACGAAGGCGTTGAGAGTGCGGTTAAACCTGTAGTGGAAACTGTCGTCAAGGTACGGATAGTTTTCATCGAACTGATGTTTTCCCTGTGAGGAATCCTCCACTTTCACCTGAAGCATTCTGGTGAACGGGTAGTCAGGATATTTGATGTCTTTTCGTTTCATACGGGTACAAATTTAGCATTTTTTGTTTACTTTTGCAGCGCAAAATTGAAGTAGGTTTATCATGAATATCGTAGTGCTCACCTCTGCAGGGAATGTCACAGTCAGGCCGGATACGACATGGGAAAAGGACAATGAGGATTTCTACGTCCCGGAGTCCGTCTCGTCTCTGAAATTCTCCCCGGTTCTGTTCGCCCGCATAAGCAAACCGGGCCGCAGCATAGGAGAAAAATTCGCCTCCAGGTACTACGATGCCGTCAACTACGGAGTGTTCCTCTACCCTTCCGAACTTCTGGATATTCCCGTTCAGGGATGGGCCTGCGCAAGCTGTCTGGACCACACTTCATTTCTTCCCCATCCGCTCTACAATCCCGTCACACTTGGCGAGCCGGACAACCGCTTCTCCCTTCAGAAAGACGGGCGTCAGATTTTCCTGCACCCTTCCGACAGCCGCGAGGCCGTAGAGAAGGCCATCAGCAGGGTGTCGGGCGTCTGCTACCTCAGGACAGGCGATTTCGTGGCCATCGAACTGGACTCGCCGCGCGAGGTCAGTACCCGCAATGAAGGCGGCTGCACGATAAGGGGAAGCTTCTGCGGAAACGATACCATCGATTTTAGAATTATATATTGAGATGAAACTTATTCCTATCTACGCCTGGAATAAAACCAGAAAAATCTTCCGGGAGAAAGGAGCGAAACTTTCCAATCAGCCCTGGTTCCAGGGAGCATTGCTGCTGTTTTGCGTCATAGTAGCCCTTCTGCTGGCCAATCTGCCCGCTACCAAAGGATTCTATCAGGACTTCCTGAATACCGAACTCACTATCAAATTGGCCAGTCCGGATAATGCCTTCACGCTCTATTTCCCTCGGGATATGAGCATCGGCAAGTTCATCAACGACATCCTGATGGTGATCTTCTTCTTCACCGTAGGTTTGGAGATCAAGCGCGAAGTCGCATACGGAGAGCTTTCTTCCCCGAAGAAGGCTATGCTTCCGGTAATCGCGGCATTCGGCGGCGTAATCTGCCCCGCCCTCATCTTTACACTGGTGAACCACGGCGGTCCGGGCGCCACAGGCTGGGGAATCCCTACCGCGACAGATATCGCATTTGCGGTCTGCATACTTTCGGCCCTGGGCGACAGGGTTCCGGTGGCGATGAAGGTGTTCCTTACCGCATTGGCCATAGCCGATGACCTGATAGCCATCCTGGTGGTGGCGCTCTTCTACGGCGGCGCCATCAATGGCAAACTGCTTCTGGCCGCGTTCCTGCTTATAGGATTGGCCCTTCTGATGCGCAAGCTCGGCGAGAAGAGGATGTTCCCTTACCTGGTGATCGCACTCGGAATATGGATTCTGTTCTACTACGGCGGCATCCACGCCACAATGTCCGGCGTGGTTATGGCCTTCGTGATTCCTAACAAATCCCGCTACGACAAGAAAGAAGTTTACTCCCGCATACAGGATTCGTGGGACAACTTCCTCAAATACGACGATATCGAATCCGGAATGGGCTTCCCGAGCGGTCCGCAGAGGCACTACCTTCGCGTGATCAAGAGCACTGCCAACGGATCCATGAATATGAGCTACACCCTCGAGCGCGCGCTTTCACCTTGGGTAAACTTCCTGATTATGCCTCTTTTCGCACTTGCCAATGCGGGCGTGGAGCTTGATCCGAGCGCACTGACCGCCGGAGGAGTGGGACTTGGCATTATCCTGGGTCTGGTGATCGGTAAACCTGTGGGCATAACGCTTCTGAGCTGGATCTGCGTAAAGCTTGGCATAGGAGAGAAGCCTCAGGGCACGACCTGGCCGATGTTCCTCGCCGTGGCTTGCCTGGGTGGTATAGGATTCACGATGAGCATCTTCGTGGACACCCTCTCGTTCGGGGATCAGATTCCAGCTGTGACTGAGCAACTTAGAGCTACCGGTAAGATAGCCGTGCTCTCGGGATCTGTGCTTGCCGCCATAATAGGAAGCGCTTTCGTATGCATGGTAAATGCGATACAAAAGCGCTCGAAGAAGTAATCTTTGAGCCACTCACGAGGCTCGAACTCGCGACCTGCGCGTTACGAATGCGCTGCTCTACCGACTGAGCTAAAGTGGCTTTGGGGTTGCAAATATAGTAAA
>CAVFXO010000050.1:0-20552 GCA_963626825.1 bacterium
GCGCAGTGTTCGTATCGACATTAAGCGCAGTGAGGGCGTTGTTCCTAATGTCAAGATAAGTAAGCGCAGTGAGGGTGGAGAGATCAACTCCGGCTACTGCGGTATTCCCGCTGGCGATGAGTTTCGTGAGCTGGGTGTTCTCCGCGATGTCGTATGACGTAAGGACCGTGCTGCCGGTGAGATTGAGCTCGGTGAATTCCGTTCCGGCGAAGGCGAGGCTGAGGGTAGCAGCCTGGTCGTAGGCAGTGACAGTTACCGCGCTGCCGCTGAGGGCGTTGATGCCTACATCCTGCAGGTAGAGCTTAGTGAGAGCCGTGTCGTTATTGATGTTAAGCCTTTCAATCGGGTTACCATAAGCTACGATGGTCTCAAGCTTCGCGAGGTTCGGGAGTTCCACCTTAGTCACGCTGTTACTGTTGAAGTTCAGGTACTTGAGGTTAACGCAGCACTCCAGGCCGGTAAGATCCGCGATACCCTTGTTCGCGCAGTTCACGTTCTCTATGTTCTCCGATTCCTGGATACTGATCTCGCCGTCCTCATCGTCATCGAAGAGGGCGAGAAGATATGACTTGAGCGCAGCGTCAGGGATATTGATACCTCCATCATTATAGGCGATGACAGTCGCATCTTCCTTCTTCACGGTAAGGGCGCTCTTCTGAGCAGCATCCTTCACCCAAAGCTTGGCCATATCAGCGTTGCCGCTGCAATCGACAGTCGTGAGGGCCGCATTACGGGAGACATCCAGGCTGGTAAGAGCGTTATCGGAGCAGTCGAGAGTCTCGAGAAGCACGTTCTTCGAGATGTCGAGAGTCTTAAGGGAGTTCTTCTCGCACTCGAGGGTCGTGAGGTTCACATTGGCCCCGACGGCAAGATTCTGCAGACTGTTCGTTCCGCAGCGAAGCACTTCCAGGGCGGTGAGAGCCGAGAGGTTCAGTGCCGTGATGGCGTTGTTCGAGCAGTCAAGGTCCTTAAGGGCAACAAGTTTGGTGACAGCCAGCACGCTGAGGCTGTTCTTGCGGCAGTGAAGGGTCTCCAGAGCAGTGTTGTTCCTAAGGTCGAGCGTCGCGAGGTTATTATTGTTCACGTCCAGCTCGGTGAGGGCCTTGTTGTTCCTGAGGTTCAGTGCCCCAAGTTTGTTTCCGGAGCAGGTAAGTGACTTAAGCGCTGCGCTTTCGCTGACATCGAGCGTGCCAAGTTTGTTGTTCGAGCAATCGAGTGTCTCGAGGGCGGCGAGGCCGGAAGTTCCGAAGCTCTGAAGCTTGTTATTACCTATGAGCACGGTCTTGAGCTTAGGGCTGTGGCTGAGGTCGAGCACGGTGAGGCTGTTACAGCTGACATCGATATACTCCAGGCCGCTGAAATACTCTATACCCACGAGAGAGGTCAGTCCGCCGAGGCTGCATTCGATCTTCGTCACGGCTTCAGCTTCCTCTTCGGTGATCTCTCCGTCCCCGTCAGCGTCGAAGTTCTCCACGCAGTAGGCTTTGAACTTGGCATCGGCAAAGGAGATCACATCCGTGGTCCAAGGGACCATCTGGATGTAGGCGCTGGACAGTTCGTTATTCCCGTCGGAGATCTTCATTCTGACATTGGCAGAGCACTGGTTCCTAAAGTATTCGTCCTTAAGGCCCTGGCCGCTGACAGTGAGCGTAATGTAGCCGCTATCCGCAGTCACGGTCCCGACGGTAAGGTTCACCGTCTCCGGAGCGGCCTTGGTGACCGTATATACGGCATTGACGGTAACGGCAGATGACCATACCTTCACGAGCTCGTCCGCAGTGGAAGCAGGCTGGAGTTCGAAAGTGAACTCTGCCGTACCCGGGGTGATGGTGCCGTTGTCGGTATAGGTCATAATAGCCTTGCCGTCAGAGTATTTCGGGACATAGCTGATAGACTGGATGCGCGCGAGAATGGCGCTTATCTGCTCCTGTATGTCCTCGATGTCCTGCTGCATAGAATATATCGTATTCTTGATACTCTTGATGTCCTTCTCGCAAGTCGTGACGCGGGCGGCCAAGGCGTCTATCGTGGCGTTGATGGTCTCGACCTCGGTGTCTATCCTGGAGTTTAGGTCAGACACCTCCTGCGCTATCTGGCCAGTGAGCTGACCGTTGAGCGTATTGATGGCGGTCTCTATGGCCGACGTATAGGCCGCGGTGATCTCGGTTTTCTGGGTGGCGAGGTCGATGCGCAGCTGAGCTATGTCGGCGGCATTGGCCGCGATGGCCTCTTCATTGCTGCTGATAGCGGACGCATTGGCAGCGATAAGGGCGGCGTTGTCCGCAATGTCGGTGGCATTCTGCGCGATATTCTCGGCATTGGTCGCGATCTTGGCAGCATTGGCAGCGATAGCCTCGCCGGTGGATGACTTCAGACTGGCGATGGCGGCCTTGTTCGAAGCGATGAGCTCGGAGTTGGTGGCGATCGCCGTCTTGTTGGCAGCGATAAGGGAGGCGTTCTCCGATATCTTCTGCTCGAGGGAGGTCTTCAGAGCGGAGATCTTCGCAGCGTAATCGGATTTAACGGTCTCGATCTCGGCCTGAATGTCCGCGATGTCGCTCTGGATGGTAGTGATGTCGTTCTCTGCGAGAGTCATTCTCGACTGCAGGGAGGCAATCTTCGTGTTCATCTCGGATTCGAGAGAGGATATCTGGGTCTTTATCTGGCTGATCGATGACGCGTTGGTCTTTATGGAAGCGGTATTGCCCGAGATCAGCTTGGCATTGGCGGAGATGTTCGCGGCATTGGATGATATCTTCGAGGCGTTGGTCCTGATATCCTGCTGGGCGGCGGACATATCGGACTGCAGCTCAGAAAGATCCGAGTCAAGCTGGGTGATGAGGGTCGAATTCGCCGCTATCTTGCTGTTCACATCAGATTCAAGCGCGGTGATAAGGTTCTCGAGATAGGTTTTCTGGCTGGCAAGCTGGGTGTCGTAGTAGGTCTTGAGCGCGTCCAGCTTCGATTCGACCTCGGTGGAAGTGTAATAGGCGGACAGCTGAGAGTTGACCCAATTCTTGATGGAGGTCTCACTTGCGGCGACGGCCTCGCTTATGGCTGATGTATAAGCCTTTGTGATATTGTCCACAGCCGTAGAAAGAGCCGCTGCGGCATCATCGGCAACCTTCTGAATCTTCGGCTGGAGCTCTTCCCTCAGACCGGATATGGCGTCATCCAGATCCTGCTTGCTCACGCCGGACTGCGTCTTCTTCAGATCTTCTATCTCCTGGGCCAATGCGGTCAGCTGACCCTGGATGGAAGCCACTATGTTCGCGGTGGCGTTATACTGCTCGAGTGTGGCAAATGTGGCTGACGCCCAGTCCTTTGCGTCCTTTATACCGCTGTCGGCATAAGTGCGCAGTTCATCTATCTGCTTCTGCAGATCGGCGTCCTTAGCCTCAAGGGCGGCGATGGAAGAGTTCAGGGCGGCGATCTCACCGGCCACGCTCGCTTTGTAGGCCTCGAGCTGAGCCAGACAATTGGCCTCGGCTGCAGTGATATCTTCAGAGAGTTCCTCCCTAAGGGTAGATATCGCCTTCGACAGTTCCTCGTCAGTCTTGACGAGAGACTCCTGCTGCTCCTTCAGCACGGTGAGGCTCTTCTGAAGTTCGGCATCTGTGGTCTCCAAGTCCGTGATGGAGGCCTTGATACCGGTGATCTGGCCTTCCAGACTCTTGATCTGCGTGTTTTTAATCTCGTCAATCTGACCCTGAAGACTCTCAATGTCAGACTGCTTTGCGCATCCGGCCAGAAGAAGGGCCGACAACAGCGCGAGTGACAAAATTCTGTGTTTCATCATAAGTGGTATATTATTTAACATTAATTTCAACCGGCTATGCCCGGGGACGATTCTGGACAGTGTCGCAGATTTATACGCAAAACGGCATCGGCACTTTTTGTGTGCCGACGCCGTCCGCGTATTATATATCATTATCTATTAGAGAGTTACCCCCCCTATCAGTGTTTCTACGATATTATGTGACAGATAAATAGTTATCATATTGATTATCATTCCGGTGTTACCGGACAAAGATACATAATTTTTCTGTCCGACGAAAATACCGTTAAATGCTTGAATACTCACAGGTAAATGATAAATTTGCGGTATGAAAAAGACGCTGAGCATAGAAGGGCTGGATCCGGTAAGACTGTACGGGGCCGGCGACACGGTTCTAAAGGAATTCACATCATATTATCCTAACCTTAAAGTGGTCGCCAGGGGTGATGAGCTCATCCTGGACGGCAAGGAGAAGGACATCGAGGACTTCACCCAGAAATTCGGGCTCCTTACGCAGAAGATGATGCACCGAACCGCGCTCACCGTCTATGACGTGGAGGACCTTTTCTCGGGAGAGAGTTCCGCACTGGATTTCAAGGTAAACGCCGGCGCCCCCATAGTCTATAACACTGAAGGCAAGCCGATTACCGCACGTAACGCCCGCCAGGAAGATATGGTGAAGGCGTATTTCGACAATGATCTGATATTCGCCATCGGCCCTGCCGGAACCGGCAAGACCTACATAGCCATAGCCCTGGCAGTAAGGGCCCTCAAGAACCGCGAGATCAAGCGCATAATCCTGACCCGCCCAGCAGTGGAAGCAGGCGAGCGCCTCGGATTCCTGCCGGGTGACTTGAAGGACAAACTTGACCCCTACCTCCAGCCGCTCTACGACGCCCTCGGAGACATGATTCCGGCCAAAAAGCTTCAGGAATTCATCGCAGACGGCACCATACAGATAGCCCCGCTCGCCTATATGCGCGGACGCACCCTCGACCGTGCCTGCGTGATTCTGGACGAAGCCCAGAACACGAACATAGGCCAATTGAAAATGTTCCTCACGAGAATGGGCGCCGGTGCCAAGTTCATAGTGACCGGAGACGCCACCCAGGTCGATCTGCCGAACCGCGAGGACAGCGGCCTGCTCAAAGGCGTCAACCTGCTTAAAAACATAAAGGGCATCGAAACTGTCGTCTTCTCAAGCGAAGACATCGTCCGACACCCTTTAGTAGGTAAAATCGTTAAAGCTTTCGACAAGCAGTAGCGCGACTATTCAGCCGGCACTTCTCCCTTAGCGATAGCGTTGTATTTCTGATACTTGGCCTCGTAAGCCGAATCTGAAGAGAAACGGTAGCAGGCGTTTCTGAGGTATTCAGCCACAGCAAGCTTGATATTGGCATCCTTGGTTACTGCGTAAGCTGTCTCGAAAGGCTCGATGCAGTTCTTCAAAGCCACTTCGAAATCCTTTACCAGAGCCTCGTACTTTCTGTCATCAAGCTCATTGGTAGCCTCTTCCTGGATGGCGACAGCCTTGTTATAATAAAGCTGACCGATTCCGATATAACCGAACTCATAGTCAGGATTGATCTCCGAGCACTTGCGGTAAGCGGCGATAGCCTCTTCCTCACGGCCGAGCTGAAGGTTGATGTTACCCTCTACATAATAGAGAGATGCGTTGTCAGGCTCATTCTGCTTGGCAGCGTTCACAAGTTCGAACAGACGGTCGGTATTCTCGCCCGAGTTCATATAGAAGTTGATAAGGCCCACGAGAACGCTCTGGCTCTGAGGGAACTTCTGGAAAGCCTCCTCCAGATAGGCGCGGCACTGCTCCTTATCCCCTTCCTTGGATGCGATGTCGGCGAGCTTGGCGTAAGCGTCTCCTTCGTCACCGTAGTATCCGAGTGCGAGACTCTTCCCGTAATATTCCTTGGCCTTGTCGTTGTGGCCGAGGATGTAAGAAGTGAGGGCGGTGTTATATACTGCGTTCGTATCAACCACGGCATAAGGCTGCTGCTCAGAAGCTTCGACTGCCTTCTCGAAATAGTATGAAGCCTTCTCAAGGTTACCGAGCGTATATGCTGTGTAAGCCTCATCGGTGAACTTGGAATCGAGAGTCTGGAAAGCGAGCTTGAGATCCTTCGCCTTCTTGCCGTTGACATCCAGGGAAGCGGCCTGCTGATAAGCGGAGAGAGCCCTTTCGAGCACATCCTCATATACAGGCTTGGTCACCTCGATGAGCTGGAGAATCTCATTCGCATTATAATAATAGTTGCGGGTCTCGAAGACTGCCTTGATGTAGTCGGCGCCTGAGAGATTCACCCATTCCTCGCTTGAAGGCTTGTCGTCTCCGAGGATGAGGGCCAGGTCAGCGCGCGGGGCTCCGATCCAGGCACTGCCCATAGGTGCTGTATAGGCATCCAGATAGGCCTTGCCAAGTTTGATCCATACATCAGGCTTTGCGGCCTGCTTAGGGTTTTCAGTCTTTACGAGCGCCTTTTCTACAGCTTTCTGTGCTGCTTCAGGACTTTTGACTCCCTGCTGCGCATTGGCAACGGTAAGTGAAGCCAGAAGAGCAAGGGTTAAAAAGATTTTTTTCATAATATTTCAGTTTTATTCGTTTACTGATTCTGCAGCTGTTTCTTCTGAAGGGATCTCCTCTTCATTCTCGTGGGCGACAACGGAAACCGCGGCTATGCTGTCCCCCTCGCGGATATTGATGAGCTTGACACCCTGTGTGGCACGTCCCTGAACCTTTACGGTGGACAGCGCAAGTCTTATGGTAAGACCGCTCTTCGTCATGATCATAAGGTCATTGTCTGCCGTAACGGACTTGATGGCTACCAGGCTGCCCGTCCTTTCGTTTATCTTCAAAGTGGTTACGCCCTTCGCGCCGCGGGATGTGAGCCTGTACTCGTCCACCTCGGAACGCTTGCCGTAACCGTTCTCGCTGACGACCAGAACAGTGTGATCTGCCGCATCCGCAGCATTCAGATCCACGCTGATGGCGCCGGCCACCACATCGTCTTCTGCAATATTGATACCACGCACGCCCATAGAGTTACGTCCGAGCTCGCGAGCCTCGCTTTCATTGAAGCGCACGCAGCGTCCGTCGCGGGCTGCGATCATTATCTGCTCGTTGCCGCCGGTAAGTATGGCGTCGAGAAGCGAGTCGCCTTCCCTGAAGCTGATGGCGATAAGACCCTTGTTGCGGCTGCGTACATTGGCAAATTCGGTAAGACAGGTCCTCTTGATGATGCCGTTCTTCGTGAAGAGCACCACGTAATGGCTATCGGTGTATTCGCGGCTTTCGATCTTGGCGGCGTTCAGATATGTCTTTATCTTGTCGTCCTGATCGATGGTAAGCAGATTCTGGACGGCACGGCCCTTCGCGGTTCTGCTTCCCTCCGGAATCTCATATACCTTGAGACGATAGCAGAGACCCTTCTCGGTGAAGAACAGCATCGTGGAGTGCATATTGGCCACATAGATGTGCTCTATGAAATCCTCTTCGCGCACGGTGCCGGCCTTCTTGCCCACTCCGCCGCGGGACTGTACCTTGAATTCGTTAAGGGAGGTCCTCTTTATGTATCCGAGATGGGAGATGGTGATGACCACATCCTCGTCGGCATAGAAATCCTCAGGATTGAATTCGTCGTCGCTGAGGGTAATCTCGCTTCGGCGGGCGTCTCCAAATTTCTCCTTAAGTTCCTGACATTCAGACTTGACGACCTCGAGCTGAAGCTTCTCGCTGGAAAGTATCTTCTCGCACTCGGCGATGAATTCCACGAGTTTGTTCAACTCCTCCTGCAGTTTCTCCTTCTCGAGTCCGACGAGCTGGCGCAGACGCATCTCCACGATGGCGTTGGCCTGAAGATCGGAAAAGTCGAAACGGTTCATAAGTTCAGCCTTCGCATCCTCGACGCTCTTCGAGCCGCGGATGATGGCCACAACCTCGTCGATGACGTCTATCGCCTTGAGGAGTCCTTCCACGATATGCTCGCGGGCCTTTGCCTTGTCCAGATCGAACTTGGTCCTGCGCACCACCACCTCGTGGCGGAAATCCACGAAGCACTTGATGATGTCCTTAAGAGTGAGCGTGCGCGGACGGCCTCCGACAAGTGCCACGTTGTTGATGGCGAAACTTGACTGGAGAGCGGTGTATTTGTACAGGGTGTTGAGGACGACATTGGCGTTAGCGTCCTTCTTCACCAGGAATTCTATCCTGATGCCCTCACGGTTCGTAAGTTCCTTAATATCAGCGATGCCTTCGATCTTCTTATCGCGAATCATATCACCGATACGGGAGATCATCTCGGCCTTGTTAACCATATAAGGTATCTCGGTGACCACGATGACGCTTCTGCCGTTCTTCTCCTCGATGTCGGCCTTCGCCCTGATGACTACCCTTCCGCGCCCGGTGGTGTATGCGTCGATTATGCCCTGGCGGCCCATAATGATGCCTCCCGTAGGGAAATCAGGACCCTTGATGTGTTCCATAAGGCCATTGACATCAATATCGGGATTATCTATGTATGCGCAGATGGCGTCGCAGGCTTCCGAAAGGTTATGCGGAGCCATATTGGTAGCCATACCGACCGCGATGCCGGACGAACCGTTCAGAAGCAGAAGCGGGATCTTCGTAGGAAGGACCGTAGGCTCCCAGATGGTATCGTCGAAGTTAAGCATGAAATCAACCGTATTCTTGTCCAGATCGCAGAGAACGCTGTCGGATATCCGGGCCAATTTGGCCTCGGTGTAACGCATGGCGGCTACAGGGTCGCCATCCATACTACCGAAGTTACCCTGACCATATACCAGAGGATATCTCTGATTCCAAGGCTGTGCAAGGCGGGCCATGGCGTCATAAACGGAGCTGTCTCCGTGAGGGTGGAATTTACCGAGCACCTCACCGACGATTCTGGCCGATTTCTTCGTCTGTCCTCCAAAGTTAAGTCCAAGTCCGTCCATACCGAAAAGGACGCGGCGCTGAACCGGTTTCAGACCATCCCTGGCGTCAGGAAGGGCTCTGGACACTATCACAGACATCGAATAGTCGATGTATGCGGAGCGCATCTCGTGATCTATCTCCACAGGTTCGATTATCCCCTGCGGCTTCTCTTCAATTTCTAAATTATCCGTACTCATTCGTTATTTCTAAAGTGTACAAATTTAACAAAAAAACTCGTGCCGGACAAAAATAATATTGCTATTTTTGTCACGTGCAGACTCAGGTTTCACAAGAAGTTCTAAGCATCCTGACTTATGCCAGGGAGGAAGCTTGCAGAGCGGGAGACAGGGCCATTTCCACGGACCATCTTCTGCTGGGCATCCTGCGCCACAGGGACAACCAGGCCTGCCGGACCCTTCAGGAACTGGGCATAGACCCCTCGGACCTGAAATCCCACCTCGAAAAGACCATTTTCAAGCCTCAGAGCCTCCCATACGCCCAGAGCCAGAACATAGTCTTCTCCAGGAACGCGCAGAACACCCTGAACCTCAGTATAATAGAGGCCAATATCGCCCTGTCGGACAAGATCATCCCCGTCCACCTGCTTCTAGCCATCTGCGCCTGCGCGGGAAGCCGGAGCCTCGAATACCTCAAGTCACACGGGGTGAACCACGCCAGAATAAAAGCCTATCTTAAGGAAAGAGGCCTTCTGCAGGCCAAACTCATAAAAACGACCGGCGAGGAAAAGTCCTCACCGGTCAGCATTCTCAAAATAATATCCTCGCCTGGCAAAATCGCGAGCTAATCCTCCAGCTTTCTGAAAGCCAGACATCCGTTATGTCCGCCGAATCCGAACGAATTGGAGATGGCGAGAGTCAGATCCGTATTCACGGCCTCGTTAGGTGTGTAGTCCAGATCCAGTTCCGGGTCCGGTGTGTCCAGATTGATGGTAGGCGGCACTATCCCCTCGCGAAGCGCCATAATGGAGGCGATGGCCTCGGCGGCTCCGGTAGCTCCCAGCATGTGGCCGTGCATAGACTTGGTGGACGATATATGGGCCTTGTACGCATAATCGCCGAGGGCTATCTTGCAGGCTCTGGTCTCGCAGAGATCGTTCAGATGGGTCGCCGTGCCGTGGGCGTTGATGTACAGATTGTCCTTTAAAGGATCGAAGGAAGCCTCTTCGAGCGCTTCCGTGATGCACTTGGCCTGAGTGGTACCCTCCTTGTTCGGAGCGGTGGCGTGGTAGGCGTCGCAGGTGGAGCCGTATCCCACCACTTCGGCATATATCTTCGCGCCGCGCTTTCTGGCGTGTTCAAGTTCCTCAAGCACCAGCACTGCAGACCCTTCGGCCATCACGAAACCGTCGCGACGGGCGTTGAACGGCAGAGAAGCCTTCTTCGGATCCTCTATCTTCGATAGGGTCTTGGCATTCGCGAAAGCGGCGATGCCGATAGGGATGACGGCCTTGTCAGTACCTCCGGAGAGGATGGCGTCGGCATATCCGTGCCTTATGGCCCTGTAAGCCTCGCCTATGGAATGGGTGGAGGTGGCGCAGGCGGTCACCACGTCGATGCAGGGACCGTTGGCTTGGAATTTTATGGCCACCTGGCCGGCAGCCATGTTGCCTATGATGCAAGGCACGAAGTTAGGCGAAACCCATTGGCCTGTAGGATCTTCGAGGATCTTGGACACCTCCCTCTGAATGGTTTCGAAGCCTCCGATTCCCGAGCCGATGTACACGCCGAGCCTGAACGGGTCAATGTTCTCGCCCGAAACCAGACCGCTGTCCTTTATGGCCTGCCAGGCCGAAGCGACGGCGAAAGTGGTGAACTTGTCCTGCTTGCGGATGAACGGCTTGTCCATTCCGTAGTTTTCGGGCGCGAAATTGCGCACTTCGCCGCCTATCTTCACGGCAAATCCGTCCGTTGGAAAGCTTTCTATATAGTCTATTCCACAGACGCCGTTCACAAGATTGCGCCAGAAGGTATCGACATCATTACCTATGCACGACAGGACACCAAGCCCTGTAACGACAACTCTTTTGTCCATATTGAAAACATTTACACTTCGGCAAAGATAGCATTTTTTTGTATCTTTGTCCTGTATGGCACTGACCGGTACGCTACCCAAATATATCCTCGGCAAGAAACACCTGTCGTTCAATGTGGTACTCACCGCATTGTTCTCCCTGGTGTCGTCGCTGCTGCTGACGATCTCCTTCTCGGGGTGGTTCGACCTGTCTCCGGGACGCGCGATGTGGCTGACCCTGGGATTCTGGGCGTTCTGCTATCTGGTGTTCACCCTCTCGAAGGTATGGCTGTACCACCTGCGCGAGCGGAACATCACCATACTGGGATACGTGTTCTGGTGCCTGGGCGAAGTGGTCATCATCAGCCTGTCATACACGGTCATAACACATTTCGGCGTGTTGAATGGCTGGATCTCCTCCCCTGTGCACGGCTTCTGGATCCATTTCCTCAACTGCCTTACGTTCTGCATCTTCGGACTTGGCATACCTGACACCATATCCATCCTGTGGTGCGCGGTATCCGAGAGGGACCAGACCATACGGCTGATGAACTTCAACAACGTCGTCTCCGACACCGTTCCCACGCCGCAGAACGATAAAAAGATAATGCTTTACGACAATTCCGGCTCGCTCAAGCTGGTGGTCAACCAGAACAACCTGTTCTACATAGAATCGGACGACAACTACATAAAGGTCTGGTATCAGGACAGTTTCGACGAACTGAAGCAGTTCATGCTGCGGTGCAAGCTTAAGACCATAGAGGAAAGCTTTTCGGACAGCGACCTCGTGCGCTGCCACAGAAAATATATAGTGAACATTAACAAGATCGAGCAGATGATGCGTCAGAAGGACGGCTCGTTCAGCATAAATCTCGGACTGAAGATAGATCCCATCCCCGTGTCCAGGACTTATGAGGAAAAATTCATCGCGAGATTCAATTCCAGATAAATTATGTGGCAAAGAATACAGACACTTTATTTTGCTTTGGCAGCGGGACTGCTCATAGCGCTTACTTTCGGCAACGTAGGCACCATCTACACGCCTGACGCCCCCATTGAAGACATCAGATACATCAGCAAGCTGCCTTACGCGATTCTGATCATCCTGTCCCTGGCGGCCAATCTGGTCGCTCTGTTCAGCTGGTCAAGACGCAGTCTGCAGATAAGGCTCGCCGGTGCGGCAGCCACCCTGCTGCTGGCCCTTCAGATCTGGCTGATAGTGGATTACTTCACAATGGGCGAAGGCTTCGTGTTCAGGTGGACAGCCATACTTCCGGCATTTGCATTCGTATTCGACCTGCTGGCCATCAAGGGTGTGCTGGCGGACGAACTGCTGGTGCAGAGCGCAGGCAGACTGAGATCAAGCAAAAGAAAAAAATAATAAATAACACTATTATGAGAATAGCAGAATCAGAACTTATCATCAATTCAGACGGATCCATATTTCATCTTCACATCCGTCCGGAACAATTGGCAAAGAACGTCATCCTGGTGGGCGACCCTGGCAGAGTGGCCATGTTCAAACCATACTTTGAAACGATAGAGTGCGAAGGAGCTTCCCGCGAATTCGTATGGGCGACAGGTACTTATAACGGAAGCAGGATCACCGCACTTTCTACAGGTATCGGCACAGACAACATCGACATCGTAATGACAGAATTGGATGCACTTGCCAATATCGACTTCGCTACACGCGAAGTAAAGCCAGAGCACACTACACTTAACATCGTAAGACTCGGCACCTGCGGCGCCCTACAGCCTGAAATTCCACTCGGATCATTCATCCTGTCGCACATTTCCATCGGTTTCGACGGTCTTATGAACTGGTATGCACACCGCGAGGAAATTACCGATGTAAATATGGAAGAGGCATTTATGAAGCATATGAATTGGCCTAAGGAACTTCCTACTCCATATTTCGTAAAAGCTTCCGAGAAACTGATCCACCTGTTCGAAGACTCTACGGTAAGAGGTATGACCATCTCATCTCCGGGATTCTATGGTCCTCAGGGACGCGTAGTACGCCAGCAGCTCGCTATGCCGAATATGCTTGAAGACATAGAGTCATTCAGATACGAAGACCGCAAGATCACGAACTTCGAGATGGAAGGCTCTGCCATCGCGGGCATCGCCGGACACCTCGGCCACGAAGCCATAACAGTATGCTGCGCCATCGCGCACCGCTACCTTAAGGATGCCAATACAGACTACAAGCCACGCGTAGCGCAGCTTGTAAAATTAGTATTGGATAAGGTATCTACTCTATAAGAATTATTCGCCGGCTTCTTTCAGTCGCTCGGCGTTCTCCGCTATCTGCAGCTGATCTATAACCTCCTGGATGTCTCCGTTCATGAACACCGGGAGGTTATACATACTCCAGTTGATACGGTGGTCGGTCACACGGCCCTGAGGATAGTTGTAAGTGCGGATCTTGGCGGAACGGTCTCCGGTAGAGACCATAGTCTTGCGTTTTGAAGCTATCTCGTCAAGATACTTCTGGTGCTCCAAATTATAAAGTCTGGTACGAAGTTCCTCGAACGCGCGGTCCTTGTTCTTGAGCTGAGAGCGCTCCTCCTGGCACTGAACGACCAGTCCTGAAGGGATATGGGTAAGGCGGACTGCGGAATAAGTGGTATTCACACCCTGTCCGCCAGGTCCTGACGAGCAGAAAAGATCCAGACGGATATCGTCCCATTTAAGATCGACATCGAATTCTCCGGCCTCCGGGAACACTGCCACGGAAGCGGCTGAGGTCTGGATGCGGCCCTGAGTCTCAGTCTGAGGCACACGCTGCACGCGGTGCACGCCGGATTCATATTTCATAGTGCCGTAAACTCCGTCTGTAGAAGAGCTGAGTTTGAACACGACCTGCTTGAAGCCTCCGGAAGTTCCGGGAGTCTGGTCGGTCACCTCGAGCTTCCACCCCTTATTCTCGGCAAAGTGCTGATACATACGGAAAAGGTCCCCTGCGAAGATGGCAGCCTCGTCGCCGCCGGCGCCGCCGCGGATCTCCACGATGGCATTCTTCGAATCGTCAGGGTCCGCAGGAATCAGAAGGAGCTTGATCTGTTCCTCCATCTGAGGCACCTTGGGCTCCAGTTCCGCGATCTCCTCACGAGCCATCTCACGGAGTTCGTCATCCTTCTCGTTCACCAGGATATCCTTCGCGGAAGCGAGGTTATCCAGGGTCTTCTTATATTCAAGTCCAGCCTTGATGATAGGCTCCAACTGCTTGTAGTCTTTATTAAGCTGAACGAACTTCTTCATATCCGACATCACTTCCGGGCTTGCAAGCTGATCCTGAAGACTCTGGAACTTGTCCTGAAGTGAGAGGACTCTCTCTAATAATGTATTCTGTGCCATAAGGCTGCAAATTTAGCAATTTTTTTACTGTATAAAAAACTGTATTTTTGCACCCGGTTTCATTCAACTCGCCTATGCATACCTTACAGGAAAAGAAAGACGCCTTCCAGGATCTGCTGGAAGTGATGGACGCACTCAGGGACAAATGCCCCTGGAACGCGGAACAGACTATGGAAAGCATCCGTCCGATGACGGAAGAGGAAGTTTACGAACTCAGCGACGCCATCCTCCGCGACGATCCGAAGGACATCTCGAAAGAACTGGGCGACCTGCTCTACCATATAGTGTTCTATGCCAAAATTGCCGAGGAGAAAGGCGAATTCGACATCGCGGACTGCCTAAAGAAGATCTGCGACAAGATGCGCTTCCGCCACCCGCACGTGTTCGGCGACCTCGCAGACAAGAATTTGTCCGCCAAGGAGATAGCTGACACCTGGGAACTGGTGAAGGCCAAGGAAAAAGACGGGAACAAAAGCGTGATGGGAGGCATCCCGCAGACTATGCCGGCCCTACTGAAAGCCTTGTCGATGCAGGAAAAGGCACGCGGATGCGGATTCGACTGGGAAGAGCCGCGACAGGTACTGGACAAGGTCCGCGAGGAACTTGGCGAAGTGACCGAAGCCATAGACGAGCAGTCACAGAACCACATAGAGGAAGAATTCGGAGATCTTATGTTTTCCGTCATCAACGCGGCCAGACTGCACGGCGTGGATCCGGAAAAAGCGCTTAACAGGTGCTGCGACAAGTTCCGCAGAAGATTCACCTATCTGGAAGACCACACCATTAAGAAAGGGCTGTCGCTAAAAGATATGACGCTGGCCCAGATGGACGAGATCTGGGATGAAGCAAAAAAGATGGGCCTCTAAAAAGGTCCATCTTTTATTTGAAAAAGGTAAAGTGAACTTTACCGTAACTTCTCTGTTTGAAGAATCTCGGATGTCCGCTGAAATCGTGACCGGGCCCGTGCTCAAGGATGAAATAGCAGTCCGGATGCAGGATATTCTTCTCCAGGACCCTGTCCGGAATGGTCTCCAGACCTTCAAGCGCATAGGGAGGGTCTGCGAAGATTATGTCGAATTTCTCGTGACACACGTTCAAGAAATCGAACACATTGTCCCGCACCATAGTGACATTCCCCAGGCCAAGCCTCTGCGCCTCGGTCTTGATGAATGAGGCGTTTTCTCTGGCCATCTCCACACAATACACTCTTCCGACTCCGCGCGAACCGAATTCAAAAGACACGGCGCCGGTACCTCCGAAAAGGTCCAGCACCTGAAGGTCATCAAATTCGTATTCGTTGTCCAGGATGTTGAAAAGCGCCTCGCGGGCGAAGTCGGTGGTCGGGCGGGCCTTGTAGCCGGCCGGCGGAAGAATGGTTTTCCCTTTCAGTCTGCCCCCGATGATTCTCATAAGGCCTTCACCTCCATAAAATAGTGATAAAGGCTTACCTGCTGTTCGGAAGAAAGCGGGCTGCGGAAATACACTGTGGACACTTCAGGATTAAGCTGAAGGGATTTAAGGGACAGAAGGACATAATACATCACCGTCACGAAGTCCCCGGCCTGGAAAGTATTGGACAGAAGGAGAGACTTACCCTGCGCTATGCAGAGGCTCAAGACCGCCCCGTCCCAGTGGCACAGGATCTTGTTATATTCCTTTATCGACAGCAGCGAACACAGCGAATCAAGCAGCGCAGGCCTTTCCTCCCCTTCATATATGAAATACGCGTCAAAATCCGGAAGGAAAACCGACTGGACCTGCGCATCGGGTGCCATATCAACAACTTGTGCGAGATATTCTCTCGCACAAGCCTTGTCGTAAAATGATGTGGGAACTAAAGTCACCTTGTTACTATTCCCAGTTACCTGCATTGTTGTTAGGAGCGCTTACGCTGCCGACCTGAAGGCCTTCGTAACGGTTAGAGTTACGGCAGTCTGCATCGAGGTTGATGCGGAGCTGGTTGTCAAGACCGAGGAGAAGCTTCTTGTAAGGCATACGCGCCTCGAAGAGAGGAACCTTCACACCAGAAACGGTCTTCACGGTTTCTTCCATCTCCACAGCCTGGCCGCCTGAGAAAGGAATGGTGCGCAGAGAATCGATCTCGAAATCCGCACGGGCCTTGAAGAGAGTGTCTATGACAGGTATCTTCTGATCCACGGTGAACACAAGCTGCTTGTCACCCTGAAGGTATCTCTGGTGATAGAACTTGTTAAGGCTCTCGCCTCTGAGCCAAGGAACGGTCTTGCGGACTTCCTTGGTATGAGCCATGGAGAGTGAATCATCCTTCGAACCGATCTGCATCTTCACTACGATGTTACCGGAGAGATAGAAGGTCCTGAGGGAGTCGAAATCATCGGTATACTTACCGTTAACGCTCTTGTATGCATCCTGAAGAGTACGGATATCCTTAAGACGCTGTATGCCGACCTGCTCGCGGGCAGATTTGGCCCTGTTGAATTCAACAGGCTGAGAAATACTGTCGACAAGCACATAGACGAGTGCCAGTATACATACAGGAAGGATGAACCAGGTAACGAGTCTATTGAGTACCTTGTTCTGCATAAACTTAAGCCAAGTGTCCTTTGTAATCATTTTTTTATCTTTTGATTTTATATTCCATTAAACCTAGCAAAGTTAACAAAATCATTTATTAAATGCAATATTCTTACTAAATTTGCGCCGATGGAAGATGCACGGAAACTCACCCTGCTGGCCTCCCTGATAGGGCAGGCCGATGATATCGTAATCATTACGCACGAGCATCCGGACGGTGACGCCGCCGGAAGCAGCGGCGCGCTGTACGCATATCTGGAGACCAAAGGGAAGACTGGCGTAACCGTCATCCGCGAGGAACTGCCGCAGACATTGGCATTCATAGATGACACGCGGACCGTATATGGAGACGAGGCTGTCGAGGCACTTACAAAAGCGGATCTCATTCTCTGCACAGACTTCTGCGACCCGGCACGGTGTGGCTACCCTTCCGAAGCGCTTCTGGCTTCCGGGGCGAAAAAGGTTCTGTTCGACCACCACGTCGGCCCGCAAGAGGACAAGTTCGATCTGGTGTTCAGCAAAACTGACATCTCGTCCGCCAGCGAACTGGTCTATTATATACTGAAAGATCTGTGTGCGGACGAGCAGGAACGGAAGGCCCTTTTCTCGAGCAGGTGCGGCTTCTGCCTTATGTGCGGAATGACCACCGACACGAACAATTTCTCCTGCGCAACATTCCCGTCCACCCTTCAGATGGCCGGTGAACTGCTCTCCTACGGAGTGGACCGCGACTATGTCATCTCGGAGATATACAACAGATATCGGGAGAACAGGGTCCGGGCATTTGCATACATCCTTTCAGACCAGTTCAGCATAAGAGAAGACGGCATAGCCATAATAAAGGTAAGCCGCGAAACATGGCACAGATTTGGATTGAAGGAGGGCGAACTCGAAAATCTGGTAAATGTACCTCTGTCCATAGACAAGGTCAAAATCTCAATCTATCTGCGCGAAGACACAGACACCGTGAGAGTGTCCATACGCGCGAAGAAGGGATGGTCGGCCAGAGCTTTGGCGGGAAGATATTTCCACGGCGGCGGACACGAGCTGGCTTCCGGAGGAAAACTCTTTATGGGACAGGACATTGCAGGGTTTGAAGAGATTGACGCATATTTAGAAAAAATTACATTATGAAACATATTACATCGGTACTCGCCGCAAGCGCGCTGCTGCTTGCATCTTGCGCACAGGAAGGTTCGACCAATTCCGGCGAACTACTTAAAAACCAGTACGACGCATGGATAGCCTTCAACAGGGAATCCTCGTGGACGGAGACGGAACTGGGGTCCTGGGTCATCAGCCTCGATCCGGGAGACGTCACGAACCGGAGTGTCAGTTCAGTGGAGGACAATCCGTTCCTCAGACTCGACTATACAGTCACATACCTTAACGGAACAGTGGTGGAGACCACATCCGAGGATGTCTCCAAAAGAATCGGCGAGTACAAAAAGAGCAATTACTACGGCCCGAAGTTCTCGTATCGCGGTTCCAACAGCGCCTATGCCGGAATAGAAGAGATCCTCTCGCAGATGGGAGTGGGCGGCAGCTGCAAGGTCATAATCCCGGGCTGGCTTCTCACCACCGACAGATACGGCGCCAAAGAAGATTACATCTCGGCGTCAAGTTCAAGCACCGTGGCGCAGATCTACGATTTCACCATAGCAGAATCCGTAAAGGATACAGAAGAATGGGAAATGGCTCTTCTGAAAAAGACCATGGGAGACGAATGGGAGAAGGCCGACTCGCTGGCGCCGGGAGTCTATTATGTGCAGGACAGGCCTTCAGACAATCCTGACACCACATACAGTTCATCTGCAGAGGTTTACATCAACTACATCTGCAGAAGAATAGACGGAACCGGTATTGACACGAACCTAGCGGACTCCGCCAAGGTGTTCGGCTGCTCGGCCACCGGCGAACCGGTCCTCATCAACTGGGGAGAGTCGGCGACAGACCTCACGATGACATCCAGCGAATCAAGTGTCATAAGCGGATTTGCCTACGGACTGTTCCAGATGAGACCTCACGAGAGGGGCCGCATCTATATGACCTCATCATACGCATATTCTTCAAGCGGCTCTGGCACGGCCATCCCGGCATACTGCCCTATCTACTTTGAAGTCGAATTCACGGACGACCCTGAAGACTAACCGTTAAAAAGACAACAATTCATAAATGAACAACGGAGCGCCTACCGAACTTGGCACAGAAAAAGTCGGAACCTTGCTTAAACGATACGCCACCCCGGGAATCATAGCGATGACCGCATCGTCGCTGTACAACATGGTGGACAGCATCTATATCGGAAACATCCCCGAAGTCGGGACCCTGGCGATGTCCGGACTCGCGGTCACCTTCCCGCTTATGAACCTCAGTGCCGCCATAGGCACGCTTGTAGGCGTGGGTGCGGCGACCATGACTTCAATGCTGCTCGGGCAGAAGAACTATGGAGTGGCGAACAAGGTCCTGGCCAACACAATGACCCTGAACACGATCTTCGGCATCCTGTTCTCCGTCCTCGTTCTGTCATTCCTTGACCCCATACTCTATTTCTTCGGGGCATCTGACGCCACCATTCCCTACGCCAGGGACTATATGACATATATCCTGATAGGCAACGTGGTGACCCATCTGTATATGGGTCTGAACAACATCATACGAGCAAGCGGGAATCCGAAAACCGCGATGGGACTTACCCTGTTCACGGTGATATCCAACGCGATAATGGACCCCATCTTCATCTTCACCTTCAAGATGGGCATCAAGGGCGCGGCCATAGCCACCATACTGTGCCAGCTGATAGCGCTCGTAATCGCGATAATCTTCCTGAGAGACAGTTCGCGCATCATACATTTCAGGCGCGGAGCGTTCGGATGGGACAAAAAGATAGCCAAGGCTTCGCTCACTATAGGGATGGGGCCTTTTCTTATGAACTTCGCCAGCTGCATCATCTCCATGCTTATCAACCAGCAGCTCAAGGCGCACGGCGGAGACATAGCCATAGCGGCTTACGGAGTGGCGAACAGGATTACCTTCTTCTTCCTTATGATATGCATGGGATTCAACCAGGGAATGCAGCCTATCGCCAGCTACAACTGGGGGGCCAAGCTGTACTCGCGCGTGAGAAAGGTTTACTGGCTCACTACCGGTTGCGTCGCCGTAATGACCATTCTGTGTTTCATTTTCTCCGTGGTCTGTCCTCAGGTTCTGGTAAGCGTATTCACGAGCGATCCGGTGCTGAAGGAGCATTCCATCTACGGACTCAGAATAATGAATATGGCAATAGGTGTCATCAGCATCAATCTGGTGGCCGCCAACTTCTACCAGAACATAGGAATGGTAAAGAAGAGCATATTCCTGTCGCTGAGCAGACAGATCATCATTCTGATACCACTTCTCTATATTTTACCTATATTTATGGGTGAAAACGGTGTATGGTACTCGTTCCCTATTTCGGACGTGGTATCCGTAATAATTGCATTTATCTGCATATCAATCACTTTCAGAAAGCTTGACAAACTGAAGGACGGAGAGGGGGCGACAGCCTTTGAAGGTAAAATTTAGCTATGGACAAGAAACACATAATTATCAACATCGGAAGACAGTTCGGCAGCGGCGGCAAAGCTACCGCGGATGAACTGGGCAGGCTGCTTGGCATCAACGTCTATGACGGAGAACTTTTGACCGAAGCGGCGAAGAAAAGCGGCATCCGCAAGGAACTGTTCACGTCAAGCGACGAAAAGCACAGATTCTGGGCATTTGGGACAGGTCTCGGCGATAACGAGCTCTTCAAAATTCAGAGCGACACCATCAGAGACATCGCGCAGAGAGAGAGCGCCATATTCGTGGGACGTGCATCAGACTATGTCCTTAGGGATA
>CAVFXO010000051.1:0-25259 GCA_963626825.1 bacterium
CTGCGGGGGGCTCGATGGGGCGGCCCTCCTCGCGTCTGACTTTTGCCGATTTTATCGCCTCAAATGTCTATTACAGAAAAAATAGCCAGAGTTCATTATCCCAAATGTTTAGGTAACATAAGTGTTGCTATTGCATAGCAGGTTGTGTGGTCGAGGGAGCAGTCCAGCCTCGTACTGATATACTGTAATGGCACGTCAGAGAAGATCATACGCATGATCAACGGCTGTAACATGCAGCTTGCGGACGCAGATGACAGTTTGGAGAGCGGAGCGAAGCGGAGTTCCCGCGACCACATTACCTGCTATGCCGTCTTTCTGCGCGAAAGGGTGCGGAAAACCCGAAAAACGCCCCCTTTCATAAGACCCCGCATGCCGCTGCCAAGTGATATGCGTGACAAATCGAGCTTGTCAAACCAGCGGTGACGCGCCTTTTCCGACATTTACAGAAACGCACGCTTGACCTTCACGGAAGTGCATTCCTCCAGCAGCTGTTGCACGAAAGAAACCCTGAGGAAAGAAAGCATCTCCATAAGATAATACACGTCCATCAAATCATATCTGGACGGAGACAGCAGCAGACACTCCATTATCGCCCTTACCAGTGAAGACAGATTCAATGCCTGCCCTTGGTAATCCAACTGCTCGATCCCGGCATTTCCCAGAACCTTGGATGAAACAGTTACAAGATTCATATCAAGTTCCGCATCACTCAACCACTTCGGGAACGGCGATCTTAACGGAAAAAAAAACATCTATTACCTGAAATCCGACGATATGGTAGGTCGCGATGACGTAGCCTTTGTGGAAAACATCCACCTTACCGACCTCAGTATGATGCGCTACGCCGACTGGATCACCCGTACATCAAACGGTATATGAAGAAAAAATAAACCCGAGTCAACCTATATCAGAAAAACACATCTGGCGCATTTTAAACAAAAACAGGACAAATCTTGCGACTTGTCCTGTTTAGTAGCGGGGGAAGGACTCGAACCTCCGGCCTCCGGGTTATGAGCCCGACGAGCTACCAACTGCTCTACCCCGCGATGGGAATGCAAAGGTACAAATTTATTTTGTAACTGCAAATAATTTTTCACCTCCACGCAGTCATACCGGCCAAAACGAATCGGCAGAAAGCATCGGAGCATCTGTTTAACATTTTATACCAACAGAATAACGAAGAACACCAGGGCGAAGATCTCGAACTTTCGCTTTCCGTCGAGGGACTCGTCTATGATGAGTTCCGACGGATCGGTGGAAGTCAGCGCCCGCAGGGACTCCTCGTCGAGGGACAGGAATTCACGCAATGTCCATTTCTGCGCAATCTGCCCGCCGGAGATGAAAGTCACTCCAGGATTGGCCCTGTTGATACTCATAAGCGTGCGTCTGTCAGAGAGATACGCGGTGTCTTCATCGAAAGGCAGAGTCCCGTTCACAGCCAGCACCGTACGCATCCCGACCTTTCTGGCAAGGGTTCGGGCGGCTGCGATCTGCTCCCGGCTGACCTTCGAAGGGTTGTACACCGAGATGAACGCCACCTTGCCCTTCAGCAGGTGAGAGTCCACATATTCCCCGTCCCTGTCCAAGAGACTGATGTCGCCCTCCTCTATCTCATGACCCGTGCTGAGATTGGTAAGGTCCAGAAGGGGAAGATTGGCATAAGAATATATGGTAAAGGCGATTATCATAGCATAGGAGATGCCGCTCAGCACCTTCCTGTACAGCGGGCGAGGGTAGCTCCTGGCATACGGGAGGAATGCCAATGCCCACAGGGCGAAAAGCGCAATATTCTTTATAAAACTCTGCAAATGAGTCAGATGGATTACTTCCCCGAAGCACCCGCAGTCCATCTCAGGATTGAAGATGAGAAGCAGCAGAGTGAGAAAAGTGAATATGGAGAGCAGGCCCAGCGTAATGTTTCGCATAACCCTCACCCAGATTCCGCTTATAAGCGATACTCCCACGAAGCATTCCAGAAGATCGAACACCAGGGTCAATCCTCCCGAAAAGCCTCTCAGGAATCCGAGATGAAGAAAATTCAAGTAAGACTCCATCACCAGCGAACTTCCGACAGGGTCCATCACCTTGAACAGGCCGCTGACCAGAAAAACGGCGCCCAGCACGAATGCGCTGAGCCTGCGAAGAAAACTAAAGCGCCTCATCCACCAGTTTCTTTATCTTAACGAATATGGAATCTGCATCCAGCATACGGCCTTCGCTGTCAGCACAATCCACCACCTTGAGGGATGCGTCGTCAGCCGCCTGTCTGAGATACATCTGCTTGACTCTCTGCTGGAAACCGATGGAAGATTCGTGAATATCCTGCGCCCCGGCCAGATAATTCCTGTCATCTCCCTGACGGGAGTGGGTCAGATTCTTCTCCACGAAATCTATCGGCACGTCCAAAAAGATGTTCAGATCCGCCACAGGCTCGCCGAAATCCCCGAATTCAGTCGAAAAAATCCAGCGCCGGAGAGCGTCGGCTTCGGCCTCGTCGGAAAGCTTGGCACACTGGTAGGCGATATTGGAATAGACATATCTGTCCAGAAGCACAGTCTTGCCTTCGGCGAGCATCTGCCTGATGGCAGGAGCGGCCCCGTGCCTGTCCTCGGCGAAAAGAAGCGCCACGAGCTGCGGATGCACGGCGTCATTGGCCCCGAAATCCCCGCGCAGAAAGCGCGAAATGAGGTCTCCGTACACGGGAGCGTCGTAACGTGGAAAATGTATGTATTCGCATCCGCCGCACCTGCGGTCCAGATATTCCTTCAATCTTCTGACCTGTGTCGATTTACCGGCACCGTCGAGGCCTTCCAATACTATCAGCATAACTATTAAGTCTCGCAGGCAATAACCTACCTGCATTCCTACAAAATTAACTAAATTTGTGCTATGGTCAAGATAATGGGCATAATAAATCTTACACCGGACTCCTTTTTCGAGAAAAGCCGGTATGATTTCTCGATCCTGGACAGTGCGGCGGACATCGTGGACGTGGGAGCCGTGTCCACCAGGCCCGGTGCGGCAGATGTCGGCGTGGAAGAAGAGTGGAGAAGACTCAGAGCGTTTCTTAAGGATTGGCATAGCGACAAACAGCTGTCCATAGACACCACATCCTCTGTCATCGTGCGCAGGGCGTTCGAGACCGTGGGCCCATTCATCGTGAACGACATTTCCGCCGGAGATGACGACCCTTGTATGCTGCGGACTGTGGCCGAGCTCCACCTCCCCTACATCGCGATGCACAAGAAAGGTAATCCGCGCACTATGGATTCGCTGGCGGACGAGCAAACGCCGATTCTGGACACGCTGACGAAGCATTTCACGAAGTTCGCGAAAAAAGCGCGCACCGAGGGCATCACAGACTGGATTCTGGACCCCGGGCTGGGATTCGCGAAGACCGCGCAGCAGAACATCGAGATAATCGAAAACCTCGAGGCGTTAAAAAAATTCGGCCGCCCTATTCTTATAGGAGCAGCCGACAAGAGATTCACTGAAGGGAATACCGAATATTACCACCTATTGGCCCTGCGGCACGGAGCCGACATTCTCAGAGTCCACGATGTGCAGGCGGCTCAGCGCACCTATGCCCGTTATCAGGCTGAGAGCGAAGAACACGAATAGCACCCAGTAGCACCCTTCCGGCATAACGTTTATCCAGCTGTCCGTATCGCCGATCTCGTCTATCCGGCTCACCAGAAGCGAAGTGAAATTATTCGTAAAGTGCATCAGGACAGTAAGTTTCAAGCTTCCCGTCTTATAATAGACATACCCGAACAGGGCGCCGAGCAGGAATGCCGGAAGCGCCTGCCACAGATTCCCGTGGATGGCCGCGAAGAACAGGGCCGACAGCGCGATGGCAAATGCCGGATGCGTGCCGTTCTTAAGAAGTCCGCGCAGGATCATTCCCCTGCAGAGCCATTCCTCGAGAAGCGGAGCCATCAGCGCCACCGATATGAAGTTCAGCCAGAAATTTCCTCCCGTAGCGGATGCCAATGCCTGCTGCAGGTATTCGGGCATCTCCGGAAGCAGCGAATTGAGCACGTCGCACACGAATGAAGCCGCAAATGTGAGCACCGCCACCAGCGGGAACAAAAGCCAGTCGCGCCCGCTCACCGGACGATCCAGAACACTCTTCGCAGTGCCCTTCTTCTTTCCCTGGACACAGGCCAATATCCCCGTGAACAGGAACATCGCCGGATATGACACGAGCATCGACACCTCCGTGCCAATTCCCGCCTTCGCGAGAATCAGAGTCAGCACGGAGCCGAGTACGACGCCCATAAGGAATGTGAGCGCTATCAGAAGGATACCTTTCCAGGACGGTGCCCACGATAATTTTCTACCGTTTGCCATAGAGAGGAGATGGATAGATGCCTTTTTCTACCAGTTCGGCAAATTTCGCTACGACCAGAGGCCTGTCTTCCTTAAAGGTGACGCCGAACCACTTGTCAGGGGTGCTGAGCACATCGCACTCGCCCGTACCTGACTTGATGTCGCAGTCCACCACGAACGGAATATAGAATTCTTTCTTAAGCTCCGAATGGTTCTCGTCCAGGAATTTCTTGAACAGGTTCTCCGCCTTGACGAAAAAGTCAGGGGTGAAGCACCACATATTCATAGAGCAGAGGTCCTTGGCCTTCACCTCGCCGCGAAGCGAAGTTACGGAGCTGTCCCCGCGAAGCACGCCGTCCTGGTCGAACATAACGTTGTGGGTCTCCACTACGTCGAGGAGTTTGCCATTCGCATCATAAGTGCAGATGCCGCGCGATACACCGCCGGACTCGGAGAGAGTGTGGTCAATCTCGAAACCTACGAGAGCATAGACATTCTGAGAATGCTCGTGCTCGGCGCACCACTTGGATGCGATCTCGAATGATCTCTGTCCGTAGAAGTCGTCTCCGTTGATGACCACGAACGGTTCGTGAATGGCGTCCTTGGCCATAAGCACTGCGTGAGCGGTTCCCCACGGTTTCTGTCTCTCCGGATTAAGGGTGTAACCGGCAGGGATCTTATTGAGCTCCTGGGTCACGAACTGGAACTCCAGAGGAGCGCCGTCCAGGCATTTCACACCGGAATATTTCTCCTTGACGGTCTGTTCCATCTGGTCCTTGAAATACTCCCTGACGATGTACACGACCTTGCCGAAGCCGGCGCGCACAGCGTCGTAAATAGAATAATCTATAATGGTTTCGCCCGATGGGCCAAGTCCGTCCATCTGTTTCAGTCCGCCATATCGGCTGCCCATTCCGGCAGCGAGAACAAGAAGTGTAGGTTTCATATAATTCTTATGTTTTAGAACTCGGCAAATTTAGTTAAATTTGCGCAATTATGGGCATAATGAGGAAAATTTGGGACAAGCGCGAAGACGGGAACAGGGCAGAGACCCGCTCCCTCATACGTGTGACCATCGCGGCCTTTGCCATAGCCGTGATTTTCCTGTGCTCCAAGCCGGGCAACGTGTTCCAATGGATCAAGGCGGGCATCACCATTTCGGGCCAGAACCGCGAGATCAGGGACAACGCGGCCCAGATCAAGGAATTGGACAGATCCATTTACCTCCTCAACCACGACAGGGACTCGCTGGAGACATTTGCCAGGGAGAGATTCCATTTCGCGCAGAAGGGAGATGACATTTATCTGGTTGACGAATGAACCCTAAAGGAAAGATACTTTTTCCCATTCTGCTGTTAGGCAGTATCACCATAGGAATAGCCTCGGAGATGATGACAGGACCCGTCCTGCCGTCGGCCGCTACGTCCGAAAGCGCCGCTCCCGACACGGTAGTCTATCCCAAAGACAATTACAAAAGGAACCGCAAGGGCAATTTCGACGCGGTGCAAATAGCCGACTCCCTTCTGGGAGGGCCTGACAGTCTGTCTTTCGGGCCAATAGACTCCGCCCTGGGGCCAGTCCTCACAGCCCGCGACACCATCTTCGCGCCCGACTCCCTTAAGGACATCGACCCGTTCAGATACAAATACTACGTCGAACTGCTGGACTCACTGACCCACAGGCAGACCAGCGACTCGCTGCGCGCGAGCGGGGATTCCTTGCTGCTGTGCGAGGCCGTCAAACTCGACTCGCTGTACAAAGTGGACTCCACTCTCCGGGCCAAGGCCGCCTTCGAGAAATGGTACAGTTCCCTCTCTAAGGAAGACAGGAAGAAATACGACAACGAGCAGAAGGAACTTCGCAAGAAAGCCCGCACCGACTCGCTGCGCCTGATCGCGGAGGATAAAAAAGCCATCAAGGACAGCATCACGAAGAACACACCGCGCATTCTGGACACCTATGCCATACCCGATTCGATGCACTACAAGCGAATCATCTCGTGGACTGCCGACAGGGATTTCCAGGACCTGAAAGTGGAGATTCCGGATTCAGGATACAACTACCATTTCTACGACTACGACTTCCAGCGTCGGGACGTAAACGCTACCTGGCTTGGCGTAGCTGGATCTCCTGTCCAATACTACAATTTCTTCCTGCGCGGAAAAGCATACCAGACAGGATTCTGGAACTCCTACAGCGCATGGAGCTACACTCCGGAGACTTTCAGACAATATAACACGAAGACTCCGCATACGGAGCTTGCCTACTTCGGAACGCTTATGGCGGGCGACGCGAAGGAATCGGACAACCTCCACTTCCTGACCACCCAAAACATCACTCCGGCCCTGAATTTCAGCATCTTGTACGAGAAATGGGGCGGCGCGGGAATACTTCTCAATGAAAAGACCTCGAACAACACCATAGGACTCGGCGTGAACTACCTCGGGAAGAAATATCTCGTCAACGCCGGCCTCATCAGGAACAACATCTCGATGGGCGAGAACGGCGGCATCACCGACCTTTCCGAGATAAGGGACACCACCATAGACTCGAAGGAAGTAGGCGTAGCGATGACCTCAGCCGCCTCCACCACTCAGAAGACCACCTTCTACGTGGACCAGCAGCTTCGCATTCCGTTCAATTTCATAAACGATCTGCGTAAGGCCAAGGACAGCACCTACGTGGCTCAGGACGACATCACCACTGCATTCATAGGCCACGCGCTGGAATACAGCCACTACGCCCGTAATTTCGAGAACGGGTCCAGCGCCGATTCACTTGGCCGCGGAGTGTTCGACAACAAACTGTATATCAGGCTTCAGCCGTGGAAGGAGAGTTCCGTCATATCGAAGATAGACGTCGGCATAGGCGATGAATACAGCCGCTACCATTATGTCACCGACACGGACACCACGTCCCTGGGCGAGAACAACATCTACCTCTATGCCGGAGCGAGCGGGTCGCTCGGGAAGAATACCGGATGGAATGCCAAGACCCACTACACCCTGATAGGTGCCGCGGCAGCCGATTTCGACGTCACGGCGGCACTCAACACCCGCTTCTACCCGTTCCGCAAGAACAAAACCTCTCCCGTAGAGTTGGGGGCGGAATTTTCTTCCGTAATCAAGCAGCCGGAGTTCTACCAGAGACACTTCTATTCCACCGTCAACGAGATGCTCCGCTGGGACAAATCACTGGACAAGGTATCCCAGACGCAGTTCACCGGCCGCATCAACATCCCGCACTGGAAACTGTCGCTGGACGGAGGCTACGCCCTGCTGGGTAACTACACCTATTATAATACGACCGGCGTTCTGCAGCAGAGCGGCGACCTCATCTCGGTGTTCAATGCCAATCTCCGCTACGAGGCCGTGCTCTGGAACACACTTCACCTCGACAACAGGGTCCTGTTCCAGCATTCCAGCGACCAGACGGCGCTGCCGCTCCCGAAATTGGCCCTGAACCTCAAATATTTCGTTCAGTTCCCTATTAAGGAGAACGTGCTGAATATGCAGATCGGCGTAAACGCCTGGTGCAACACCAAGTGGTACTCGCCGCAGTGGAACTACATCACCGGCGTGTTCCAGAACCAGACCGAATGGGAATACAACAACGGTCCGTTCTTCGACGTGTTCATCAATATGCAGTGGAAGACCTGCTGCATCTTCATAAAGGCCCAGAACCTCGGACAGGGCTGGCCAATGGATCACGCGGACTACTTCAGCGCCCACAGGCATATAGTGACCAACGGCCTTATGCCAAGTCTCAAGCTCGGAATCTTCTGGCCGTTCTATATCTCTCCTACCCAGAACAGACAGGTTAGCAAGTAGATATGTCCGCGGGAAAATTCATAGCTGGCAGGCTTGAATTCAAAAGTCGTCTGGCGTGGGGGGTCACGGCAGTCTCAGCCTTCATCATCGTGCTGTCCATCAGCATTCTGTGGGGATTCAAAAAGGAGCTTTACTCCAGCATCTCCGCCGTCTGCTCCGAAATCAGGCTACTGAGTCCTGACGGCACCGTGGACACAGCCAATCCGGCCTGGGAGGAGCTTAAGAAAGACAGGCGCATAGGATCGGTATCTCCCGCAGTCTGTCAGCCTTCCATCATAAAGCGCGGCGGCACGCTCCAGGGAGTCCTGTTCCACAATTCCGACAAGGTCACCTCGCGTCTGGGCACGGTCATTCCGCAGTCTTTGGCCAGAAGTCTTAACGTGGAACGCGGCGACACGCTCCTGTCATATTTCATCGCAGATAAGGTCAAGGCCAGAAATTTCATAGTGGAAGACATTATCCCCGATCCGGCCCTGCTGGACAAGAATACGCTCATAGCCTACGCATCCACTTCCGACCTGCAAAGGGTGAAGGGATATGCCGCAGACCGGGCCGACTGTATGGAAGTAAGGCTCCGGCCGCACCTTCGCGGCAGGGAGTCCATAAACAGGATAAGTCCCGAATTGGCATACTCCACAGGGTACTACGCCGAGCCGAGCACGCAGAGCTATCCACTCATCTACGACTGGATACAGGTGCTCGACACCAATGTCCTGGTGATAATGACTCTTATGTGCATCGTGGCGGCGTTCAATATGATCTCGGCATTCCTTATAATGGTCATACGAAGCACCTCCACCATAGGCACGCTCAAGACCCTGGGAATGACCAGCCGGGAGATCAGCCGCGCATTCGTACGCACGGCGGCGTGGAGCACCGTGAAAGGATTGGCCCTGGGAGACGCTGCGGCCCTGGCGATATGCCTTCTGCAGGACAGAACGCACCTGATAGGGCTCAATCCCGAGAGCTATTTTGTAAGCTATGTGCCTGTGTATGTGAATGTTCCGGTTATCCTTCTGGCCAATCTGGCCGCTTTCGCGGTGATAATCGCTTTCGTCAGCATCCCGACCCGCAAGATCGCTCAGATAGATCCGGCGCAGAGCACTAAGGGTGAGACTCTCTAAAGACTTCCAGAATAGAAGGATAGGTATTCTTTAAGAACGGCGGCAGGCTGCTTTTGGCCACCCAGGCCGCTTTGCTGATGTCTTCTTCGCGCTGCGGAATCAGGTCGAGCGGGGCCGTATCCAGCATATCATACCACCAGGTGTGCTTCAGATGCCACTTTCCATCCCTGAAATAGCAATGGTCAGTGATGCAGATCAGGTCTCCGAGCTCGAGATCGGTAATTCCCGTCTCCTCGGTAACTTCACGAAGAGCGGTCACGCTGATGTCCTCGCCTGCTTCCTGGTGTCCCTTCGGGAGATCCCATTTGCCGCTGCGGCTTATCAGAAGATAATCGCCACGCTTGTTACGCACCAGTCCGCCGGCCGCATTGACTTCCTTAAACTCGGCGCGAAGGCTGTCATAAGCCGCATCCGTATCTTCCGCTGGGATGTAGATTTTCGAAAGCGACCTGGTCACCTCGAACATATGGGCCAGCGTGGCTATGTCCATTCCGCTGGCAGGATGGAAGATGACGGCATTGGCATCCGACAGGCTATCGTCTGAAGGATCGCATATTACGATACACCGATTGTCAAAATATATCTTGTGCATAGAGCGATTATTCAGGGGGCAAATTTATGAAAAAAACATATCTTTGCACAAAATTTCAAAAATCGCTGGTAATGGCAGCTCAATACAGCAGCAAACACGGATATGTAGGGCGCACCCCTATGGAACTTTATATGGTTTTCACCGACCTTCGGAATTTTAAGGCTATGATGCCTGCCAATGAGCAAGTCTCTGTGGAGGCAGACTACGATACTCTTACAGCCACCGCTCAAGGTATGACTTTCGCACTGAAAGTAATTGAGCGACAGCCTTATTCCAAGATCTCCCTGGAGTCTTTCAACTCCCCTCTCGCATTCACTATCGATTTCCACTTTAATGACATAGGCGGCGGAAGGACCGATTTTTTTATCGATGTGGACGCCCAGATAAGCGGAATGATCAAGATGATGCTGGGTGGAAAGATCAAGGAAGCCCTCGACAAGATCGTGGACGGAATGGTTAACGCCGGAGCTCAGTTCTAATGACGAATCTTCCAGTATCCATAAGACTTAATCCATTCAAAGGATCGGACGGTCCGGAAGGTACTCCCATTCCATGGAGCCCGTACGGAAGGCTCTTGGAAAGCCGTCCCGTCTTTACGCTTGACCCGCTTTTTCACGCAGGCTGCTACTACGTGCAGGATTCATCTGCGATGTATGTGGGCCATATATTCAGAAAGGCTCTCGCGAAGATCGGCCGTCCGGGGCTGAAAGTTCTGGACTTATGCGCCGCTCCCGGAGGCAAGACTACAGACTTGGCCTGCTCGCTTAGAGACCTTTATGGGGATGATTTTCTTCTGGTCAGCAATGAAGTGATGAAAGAGCGTGCCCGCGTGCTGTCGGACAATATCGCGCTTTGGGGCGATCCTAATGTGTTCGTATGCAGCGTGGACCCTTCTATTCTGGGGCGTCTGACAGGATTTTTCGACATCATCGTGTGCGATGCTCCCTGCAGCGGCGAAGGGATGTTCCGTAAGGATGCCCGTGCAGTGCAGGATTTCAGCGAACAGACCGTAGAGCTTTGTGCGGCCAGGCAGAAGCGCATCCTCTCGGACGTGTGGCCTGCTCTAAAAGAAGGCGGAATCCTGGTTTATTCCACCTGCACCTACCAGAAACGGGAGAACGATGACAACCTTCTCTGGACAGCGGAGAATCTCGGAGGCGAGATCATCGCTCCGGTGGACGAATTTGCCTCGAGCGGAGTCACCCTCACACAGTACGGGCACCTTCTGAAAGCGGGCGAAGTGCCCGGTGAAGGCCAATGGGTAGGGTCTCTCGTCAAGACGGCGTCGGTCTCAGGGAAGACACCCACGCTGGAATCTGTAATAAAACCTCTGCGTTACGGTATATATAAAGGTGAACAGAAAGGCCGCAAGTTCGTGCCGGATTCAGACTACGCGCTCAGCATAAGATATGAAGATGAATATCCTCGCATAGACGTGGACAGGATCGGCGCGCTGGAATTCCTGCACCACGATGCGCTGCGTTTCCCCGACCAGAGTCTCGGATATAACGCCATCTGCTATAACGGCCACCCGCTGGGTTTCGTAAATAACCTCGGCAGCAGGTGCAACAACCTCCACCCTTCTGCCAGGCGCATACTTATGAACATAAAATAAGTTCCATTTGAAACTTTTCGGGGCCAATGCCCGTATATAAATAAATTGACTCTATAGAATTACTGTATATGAAACTTTCTCAATTTGACTTCAATCTTCCTGCAGAGAAAATAGCCAAGGAGCCTACCCGCTGGAGAGACGAGTGCAAGCTTATGGTCCTCCACAAGGATACGGGAGAGATTGAGCATAAATTGTTCAAAAACGTTATAGACTACTTCGGAAAGGGTGACCTTTTCGTTCTGAACGACACTAAGGTATTCCCTGCCAAGCTTTTCGGCAAGAAAGAGAAAACCGAAGCGGACATTATGGTGTTCCTTCTGCGCGAGCTGAACGCTGAGCAGAAGCTGTGGGACGTCATCGTGGAGCCTGCCCGCAAGATAAGAATCGGCAACAAACTCTACTTCGGAGAGGACGACTCTATGGTGGCTGAAGTCATAGACAACACCACCTCCAGGGGGCGCACCCTCCGCTTCCTCTACGACGGACCTTACGAGGAGTTCAAGAGAGACCTCTTCGCACTTGGCCAGACCCCTGTCCCTGAATGGGTAAAGGAGACTCCGGATGAGAGCGACGTGGAGAATTATCAGACCATCTTCGCGAAACACGAAGGCGCGGTATCAGCTCCGGCGGCCGGCCTGCACTTCTCGCGCGAGCTGTTCAACAGAATGATTCTCAAGGATATAGACAAGACCTTTATCACCGTGCATATGGGCATAGGGCACTTCCGCGAAGTGGATGTGGAAGATCTGTCAAAGCACAGGATGGACGGCGAGAGGATGATCATCTCGGAGGAAGCCGCACAGGCCATCAACACCGCCAAGCGTTCACACCATAAGGTAGTGGGCGTAGGTGTGACCGTAGTGCGTGCGCTGGAGACCTATGTAACCACGAACCACGAGGTGAGACCTACCGACACCTGGACTAACAAGTTCATCTTCCCTCCTTACGAGTTCTCCATTCCGGACGCCTACATTACCAATTTCCACCTTCCAAAGTCCACTATGCTTATGTCAGTGGCCGCTTTCGGAGGATATGACCTGGTGATGAAGGGATACGAAGAGGCTCTGAAGAACGACTACAGGTTCGGTCCTTACGGTGACGCGATGCTGATTCTTTAATTAGACATTACATTTTTCTATGGCAGAATATAACATTACACTGGATCTCAGCGGTGGCTGGGAGAAAGAAGAGAGCACCTACACGGAATTCGACGGCACCGAAGTGACACACATCGAATGCCATCTGCCTGACGACGAGGCCCAGAAGGATCTGGCCGTCGTGGACATCTATTCCGGCAAGATGCCTTCCGACACCACCGCGGCTGACGAGGCCCTGGCCAATTATGCCGACATCGTGGGCTTCGACGACAGCGACCCCGAGGACTTCGACCCTATCACGGAATGGCCGTTCGCAGGCAAGAAGGCCTACGGATTCGAGGCTCTCTGCGAGGACGAATCCCCTATGAGGCTTATGTGCGTGGAACTTAAGAAAGGCCTGCTCTGCATTATGAGCATCTGCGCCGAGACCGACGAAAAACTTATCGAGACCATTGAACTGGTCGAAAAGAAACTCCGCTGCAAGGCCGCGGAAAACTAGATTTCGAATTCACTTGACTATGACTTACAGATATGGAAACTTCATTAGACCTGAGCACATTGGGCGCGGTTACGCTCAATCGTGTATTTGGCTTCAAGCCACAGATTGCACACAGGATTATGGACGAACTGGGCTCCGTCGGGGCCCTGTTCTCGCTTCCTGAACGAACAAGGGACTCTTTCCTGAGTCCCGACTCCCCTTACAAAGGCAAACTCGGAGACGGTGCGCTGGAAGAAAGCCGGCGGGAGCTGGAAAAGCTGGCCCGCACCGGAGCGCACTTCATCTCCATCGAGAATGAATTCTATCCTTCGGCTCTGCGCGAATGCGAAGACGCTCCCATTGGCCTGTATTACAGAAGCGTCACCCCGCCGGAGAAGCTGTTCTCGCAGAAAATGATCTCCATCGTGGGCACCAGAGACATAAGTCCTTACGGGAAAGAATGGTGCAGACGCATCGTGGACACACTGTCCCGTGCACCGATACGGCCCTGCATCGTCAGCGGACTGGCTCTGGGAGTGGACGGCATCGCACATGGAAGCGCCCTGGAACACGGACTTCCCACCATCGGGGTTCTGCCTACGGGAATAGAGACATTTTCACCTTCCTCGCACGGGGAGCTTGCCAGAAGGCTTTCCTGTACGGAAGGATGCGCGCTGATCAGCGACTTCCCTGTGGGGTATCCCGTCACAGCGGCCAATTTCCTGCGCAGAAACCGCATCATCGCCGGGCTCTCGTCCGCCACTATCCTGATAGAATCCAAGAAACACGGCGGCGGACTCATCACCGCGCGCCACGCATTCAACTACAACAGGGATCTGTTCGTGCTCCCCGGAAGAATAGACGACCTCCGCTCGCAGGGCTGCAACAATCTTCTCGAAGAACGTATCGCGGAGCCTATCTCGAACCTGCAGAATCTGTCTTCGCGGCTTGGCCTGGGAAGAACAATTCTCTCGCCCAGGGGGAGCTTCACTGAAAGGCTCGAGCGCCACTACGCAAATCTGCCTCCGGAGATGCTGGAAGACATCCTTCTGACCGGCAGACAGATACAGGCACACCGGGGGATAGACCTGGAGACGGTGGCGCAAGGCTCGGGACTGACCTATAACCGGGTTCTAACCCTGTGTATGATGCTTCAGAAGGACGGATTTCTGGAAATTGATTTGCTTCAGAGATGCCATATTCTCATAAAAAATGAGTAAAATTGCATCCTGGAATGAGATTTATAGACACACATACCCACATAACCGACGAGGCCTTCAAAGGCGAAGAGGAAGAAGTGATAGCACGTGCCCTGGAAGCCGGAGTGGAGAAGATGCTTCTGGCAGACATCGACTCTTCCGAAAGGGATGAGATGCTCGCCGCCTGCGACAGGCACCCCGGGGTGCTCTACCCTATGCTCGGGCTGTATCCGGGTTCGGTGAGAAAGAATTGGCAGGAAGAAATGGACCTGATCCATGCACTCGCGGAAGGGCCGCGTAGGTTCGTAGCCATAGGCGAGGTGGGGCTTGACTATCATGAGAGTACGGAATTCAGAGGGGAGCAGAAGGACGCCCTGGTGTGCCAGCTGGAGCTCGCATCCAGACTTGGCCTTCCAGTCAACATACACCTGCGTGACGCCACGGAAGATTTCATCAGTGTGATGGAAGCCTGCCGCGGGCTTTCGCTTCACGGGAACCTTCACGCCTTCAGCGGGAGTGCAGAATTTTTCCGCAAGATGCAGAAATACGGAGACTGGAGCGTCGGAATAGGCGGAGTACTGACCTTCAAGAACGCCGGAATAGCGCGGGAAGTCGAGAATATTCCCCTCGAAAAGATAGTTCTCGAGACCGACGCGCCCTATCTGGCGCCGACCCCGAAACGCGGCACACGCAACGAAAGTTCGAACGTTCCTATTATCGCTCAACGACTTGCAGACATCAAGGGAACGAGCATCGGAGAAGTGGCGCAAATAACCACGCAAAATGCGCTGAGACTTTTCCCAGGAATAGGCGAATAATTTTTTGAAACCGCATTTTTTTATTAACTTGCAACGATTTTGATAATAACTCAGAACAAAATAATTTTTAATTCAAAACACATTCAAAAACAGTTATGAAAAAGATTTCAATGTTTTTGGCAGCAATGGCCATTATGGTCCTCTCCGCTAACGCAGCATCCGCACAGGATGAGGCTCAGGCTAACACCGAAGCTACAGAGGAGGTCTCAACTGCCGTTGGAACCAACCCGCTTAAAGTAGAGAACGAGGTTCCTCTTCACCAGGCTCTTAAGACCAAGTTCATCGAAGGTGGCGCAGGCTTCATGGCGCTGATCGTCATCTGTCTTATTCTCGGTCTTGCCCTTTCTATCGAGAGAATCCTTTACCTTTCATTCTCAAAGGTCAATGCGAAGGTTCTCGTGGCTAAGGTTGAGAAAGCCCTCGCTGAGGGTGGCGTAGAGGCAGCTAAGGATGTATGCCGTAACACCCGCGGCCCTGTAGCGAAGATCTTCTTCGACGGTCTTGACCGTTACGATCAGGGTATCGATGTTGTAGAAAAGAATGTCGTTTCTTCAGGTTCAGTTCAGATGAGCCTTCTCGAGAACAACCTTTCATGGATTTCACTTTTCATCGCGCTGGCACCTTCACTCGGATTCCTTGGAACAGTGGTCGGAATGATCGAGGCCTTCGATGCCATCCAGGCTGCAGGTGATATCTCTCCTAACGTCGTTGCAGGTGGTATGAAAGTCGCTTTGATCACTACCGTGGGTGGTTTGATCGTAGCCATGATCCTTCAGGTATTCTATAACTACATCCTCGCCAAGATCGATGCACTTACCATCGATATGGAAGAGGCTTCTATAGATCTTGTTGACGCACTTACTGAATACAAAGCCAAATAATAATGAAATCCAATTATATTAAAATCATCAAGGTTATCCTGCTGTGCTTGATTCTGATAAGTGTCGGCGTATCCATCTTCGCGTTCGTGAAGGGATTCAACGACATGTCAGTTGAAGTATTCTTCTACTGGACCTACGCGATGATTGCCATAGCTCTTCTGACCATCATTTTCGTGGCCGGAGCTATCGGTATCAAGAACGACAAGAAATTCCTCTGGAAACTTCTTGCCGTCGTCGGAGGTGCGGCAGCAGTATGCGCAGCGGTATATTTCCTTTCTCCAGGTGCACCTGCGATGGGCATGGCCCAGCAGCCATCTGCAAGCACTCTTAAACTCACAGACACGATACTCAACCTTACCTATCTCGTCGGTGCAGCTGCCATCGTAGCCATCATCGTGGGAGAAGTTTACAAGAGTATCCGTAACAAAAGAGACGCGAGACAATAAATTATGGGTAAGAAGAAAACACCGGGAATCAACTCAAGTTCCACAGCGGATATCGCATTCCTCCTGCTGTGTTACTTCCTTATGACCACCACCATGGGAAGCCAGACGGGTCTTGCACGCCGTCTCCCTCCTATGCCTAATCCGAACGAAAAGCTCGAGGATCAAAAGGTCAACAGGCGTAACATCATCATCGTGAGGATCAGCTCGTCCGACAAGATCCTGGTTGGTTCCGAACAACTCGACGTTACCCTTCTTAAAGACAAGGTCAAGGAATTCCTTTCAAATCCTAACGATGACCCCAACAAGCCTGACAAGGAGATGAAGCTCATCGAAGGCTGGGGCAAGACAGTGCCGGTATCCAAGGGTGTGATATCCCTTCAGAACGACCGTGGTACAAGTTACAAGGCCTACATCGCCGTACAGAACGAACTTGTAAAGGCTGTCAACGAACTTCGTGATGAATTTTCAAGGGCCAATTTCGGAAAGACCTACGCCCGCCTCACCGAGGAGGAGCAAGATTGGGTAAAGAAGGCTGTGCCTCAGGTAATTTCAGAGGCCGAGCCTATGGATGTTAAAGGTAGCAGATAATAGGAGATAACATTATGTCAAAATTTGGAGGCAGTTCTAACAAAAAAGATGTACCTGGCGTAAACTCAGGTTCAATGTCCGACATCGTCTTCATGCTCCTGTTCTTCTTTATGGTGACCACTCAGATGCGTGAGACCGAGAACAAGGTTCAGGTCAGCATCCCTGAGGCTTCAGAATCAGTGAAGCTCGACCGTAAGGATCTGGCAAGCTACATTAACATCGGAACTCCTATTAAGTCTCTTCAGGCTCAATATGGTACCGATGCCCGTATCCAGCTTAACGATTCATTCAAGACCAAGGAGGACATCCGTGACTTCGTGGCATCTGAACGTGAAGCCATGAACGAGTCCGACCGTCCGCTTATGACCGTATGTATCAGGGCAGACCAGGATGTCAGGATGGGTATCATCGTCGATGTGAAGCAGGAGCTTCGCCGCTGTTCAGCGACCAAGATTATGTACACAGCGAGAAAACCGGCCGAATAACAAGGCCCTTCTGATATGAGCGGCCCCCCGGCATAAAGGAGGGCCGCTTTTTAAAATAAAAACAAATGGCTACAGAAATACTGCGAACAAAGGTTAAGGATCTGCTTGGAATGCAGGCAGGTCAGAAGGTCCTGGCCAAAGGTTGGGTAAGGACCAAGAGAGGCAACAAAGAGATTGCGTTCATCGCCCTCAACGACGGTTCCACCATCAGGAACATACAGATCGTCGTGACAAAGGACGAAAAGACCAATGAGATCCTGTCCAAGATCACGACAGGAGCCTGCATCAGCGTGGAGGGAGAACTCGTGGAGTCGGTGGGAAGCGGTCAGACCGTAGAGATCAAGGCTGAGAACATCGAGGTTCTCGGCGAATGCGACCCTATGCGCTACCCTCTCCAGAAGAAGGACACATCTTTCGAATACCTCAGGACCGTAGCCCATATGAGACCGCGCACGAACACTTTCGGCGCAGTGCTAAGGCTTCGCAGCCAGATGGCCTATGCCATCCACCAGTATTTCCACGACAAGGGATTCGTCTATCTGAACACTCCTCTCATCACGGCTTCGGACTGTGAAGGAGCAGGCCAGATGTTCGCGGTCACCACACTTGACCTGAACAACATCCCTAAGAACAAGAAAGGCGAGATCGACTACACGAAGGACTTCTTCGGCAAGCAGACCAGCCTTACCGTGAGCGGACAGCTCGAGGGCGAACTCGGAGCCACCGCACTCGGAGAGATCTATACTTTCGGCCCGACATTCCGCGCCGAGAATTCAAACACCCCGCGCCACCTGGCCGAGTTCTGGATGATTGAGCCTGAAATGGCCTTCTACGACATCAAGGACAATATGGACCTGGCGGAGGACTTCATCAAGTCACTGGTCAAGTACGCACTGGATAATTGTCTGGACGATATCCAGTTCCTCAACGACCGCTACGACGACACTCTGATCGAAAGACTTCAGGGCGTATGCAATACCGAATTCGTGCGTCTTCCTTACACTGAAGGAATCAAGATCCTGAAGGAAGCCATCGCGAACGGGCACAAATTCGAATATCCGGTAGACTGGGGCACAGACCTTCAGAGCGAACACGAGAGATTCCTCGTGGAAGAGCATTTCAAGAAGCCTGTAATCCTCACGGACTACCCTAAAGATATAAAGGCCTTCTATATGAAGCAGAACGAGGACGGCAAGACGGTCCGCGCGATGGACGTGCTCTTCCCGAAGATAGGCGAGATCATAGGCGGAAGCGAACGCGAAGCCAGCCTGGAGAAACTCGAGGCACGTATAGACGAGCTTAAGATGAGCAGGAAGAACCTCGAATGGTACATAGATACCCGCCGCTTCGGCAGCTGCCCTCACAGCGGATTCGGTCTGGGATTCGAGAGACTTCTTCTCTTCATCACCGGAATGCAGAACATCCGCGACGTGATTCCATTCCCAAGAACCCCTAAAAACGCAGAATATTAATATGCTTGTAATCGGAATCGCAGGAGGCTCAGGAAGCGGAAAGACCACCGTGGTAAGGGCCATCAAAGAAAAACTGAAGAACGAAAAGGTGGTGGTCATCCCCCAGGATGCCTACTACAAGGACTCAAGTGACCTTACCGACGAGGAGAAAAGGGCTCACAACTTCGACCATCCGGACGCCATAGACTGGGAGCTTCTGTGCCACCAGCTCAAGGAACTGAAGGAAGGCAAAAGCATAGAGCAGCCTGTCTATTCCTACATCTCCTGTACCAGAAGCAAGACTGAGACCGTAAAGGTCGATCCTGCCGACGTGATCATCATCGAAGGCATTCTCATCTTCTCCTGCAAGGAACTCCGCGACCAGATGGACATAAAGCTGTTCGTGGACGCTGACGACGACGACCGTCTTATGCGCGTTATGGCCAGGGACATATCCGAAAGGGGCAAGGACGTAAGCTGGGTAATCGAGAGATACTCCCGCACCGTCAAGCCTATGTATCTGCAGTTCATAGAACCGAGCAAACGCTACGCCGACGTCATTATCCCGCAGGGAGGACACAACAAGGTAGCAATAGAAGTAATCACCGCCACGGTTGAGAAATTCTTGAAGTGAAACGACTTGATTCAGACAAAATAGCAGGAATACTTATCACCGTGAGCATACATCTCGCGGTGATAATTGTTTTAATGCTTGCAGTGGTGCATCCTCAGCTTGCCGACAGGCAGGAGAGGATGCTGCTGGACTTTTCTGAACAGGACAGGATGGAAAAGCTCGCCGAGCAGCTCGCCATGAGCAAGGCCATCAACGAAAAACTTAACGAGAGACTGCGCGACGAAGGCGTATCGGTTCCTTCCCGAAACGGCAGCGACATCAAGAACGTGCGCGTGAACGCGTCACTCAGGGACGACCGCGGCACGGACGCCGAGAAACTCTACCGCGAGGCAGAGCGAATACAGAAAGACTATGAGAACAATATGTCCCGCCGGGACGAGGATTACGCCGCCATAGAGCGCCGGGCCGAAGACTCGCTCAAAAGCCTGGACAGCCAGGAAGAAGTGTATTCCGGACCTTCGGTGCTGTCCTACAGCCTGGAAGGCAGAAAGGGAAGCTCACTTCCCATCCCGGCCTATAAATGTATAGGAGAAGGTGAAGTGACAGTTATCATCATCGTGGACCCTATGGGAAGAGTGATATCCGCCCACGTGCAGGACGACATCTCGTCTTCGGAAAAATGCCTGCGGGATTTCGCAGAAAAAGCGGCCAAGGCAAGTCTCTTTTCGAAGAAAAGCGATGCCCCGGCGCGTCAGGTAGGAAATATCGTATACCAGTTTATCGCTCAGTAGCCGCTGCCTTGTAGGTGTCGTCTATATACAGGTACAGATGATAGAAGGCGTTGTCTCCAAGCTGTGAATAGCGGCCCACCAGAGCCTTGATCTGCGTCATCAGATAATCCTTCGAAGACTCCCATTCACCCTCTGCGGGAACTATCCCGTCCACATTCTTTACGAAATCAAGGAACTGGGTATCCAGATGCGCATTGTTCAGGTACTTCAGCAGCTGCCTGTAGTCTGAAATGGACGAAAGCTCTGCGCTGTGCCTGTCGAAATAATCCGATGCGAATCTCAGCGTGCTGGCCTTGCGGTTACACTTAAGATGGAACTGCGATGCCCTGGTGGTGTCCAGCGGCACGAACACATCCGGAAGTATGCCGCCCTTCTCAAGCTTCATACTGTCTTTTGACACCATCTCACTGTCCGAATATCTCTTGTACACCTCATATGCGTAATCGTCGGTGTAAGGCTTCTGTATGCATCTTCCAGACGGAGTGTGGAACCTGGCCACGGTAAGTCTGATGCCGCTGCCGTCAGTGAAATTGATAGGCTCCTGCACAAGTCCCTTTCCGAAAGAACGGCGTCCCACCACGGTAGCGCGGTGATTGTCCTGAAGGGCTCCGGCGAAGATCTCGCTCGAAGATGCACTGCCCTCATTAATAAGCAGGCTGACCTTAAGATCCTGATAAGAGCCACGTCCATCTGCACGATAATCTTCTCTCGGACGGTGTCTTCCCTCAAGGAACACTATGAGGGAATCCTTCGGAAGAAAAAGATTGCTCATCAGCAGGGCCTGGTCGAAATACCCGCCGCTATTGTCTCTGAGGTCCACTATCAGGTGCTCCATCCCTTCGGAGGTCAGCTGCTTCAGCGCACCGACGAATTCCTCATAAGTGCTGCGGGAGAATTTGGACACCCTCACGTAACCCGTCGTCGGGCCGGTCATGAAGGCGGCGTCCACCGAATGGAGAGGAATCTTCCCGCGGGTTATGTCGAACGGTATGACTTCGCTTCCGCGCTTGACGGTCACCTTAACCTTGGTGCCGGCCGGACCCTTCATGCGCCTTACCATACTGTCCTGCGGATAATGCACGCCTGCGATATCCACGTCGTCCACCTTCAGAAGCCTGTCTCCGGCCATCATCCCGCATTTCTGCGCAGGACCTCCGGCGATGGATTCTATCACCACAGCCGTGTCATTGGGCACATTGAACTGTATGCCAATCCCTTCGAAACCCGCCGCGAGAGAATTGTCGCTCTCCTCGCGCTCCACCGGAGGAAGATAGACCGAGTGCGGGTCCAACTTGGCAAGCGCGGCCTCCACGGCGGCGTCCGTAAGGGCCTGCTTGTCGATGGAATCGACATAATTGGCATCCACCTCGCGAAGGATAAGGTTGAGCTTGCGCCAGTCGGCGTACTGCGTGCGGTAAATGGCCTTGCGCTGCTGGACGGAATTGTAGAACGACACGCCCATCGCCCCTATCACTATGCCCAGCGCGGCCACGAATATGGTTGTACTCCTGTTACTCATCGATCTTCTCTATATGAACGCACTCAATACCGGCTTTCTGCAGAAGCTCTATTCCGTCCATCAGACGGTACTGATCCTGGTACACTACTCTTTTTATTCCGGCCTGTATGATGAGCTTGGCACACTCCATACAGGGCGATGCGGTCACGTAGAGCGTCGCGCCCTCCGAACTGTTGCCGGACTTGGCCACTTTCGTGATGGCATTGGCCTCAGCATGAAGCACATAGGGTTTGGTGACACCGCTCTCATCCTCGCAGATGTTCTCGAATCCGGAGGGGGTGCCGTTATAGCCGTCGGAGATTATCATCCTGTCCTTCACGATGAGGGCGCCCACCTGACGCCTCTTGCAATAGGAATTCTTGGCCCATACCTGAGCCATCTCCAGATAACGCTGGTCGAATTTGTTCATATATTATTTGTTTTTCTGATACAGATATCTCTTGATGTTGCGCTTCGGGGTACGCTCGAAATCGTGGTCGATGAACTCTATCCTGCGTATCTGCGCATAGCTCGGAAGCGCCTTGTTCACCTCCGGAAGCATACTCTGAAGCTTGCCGTCGATGTCCTCCTTGCTGATGCCGTACATCCTGGAAGCGGCGTAGTCCGGGTAGACGATGGCCGTAAGGCCGCCCTTTTCCTCCACCACGAGCGACTCCACCACGTAAGGAAAATTGTTGATGACGCCTTCCAGCTCCTCCGGGTAGATATTTTGGCCGCTAGGTCCCAGGATCATACACTTGCAGCGGCCCTTGAGGTAAAGATAGCCGTTCTTGAGGATGCCCATATCCCCGGTTCTGAACCATCCGTCTTCGGTGAAAGTGTCTTTGGTAGCCTGCTCGTTCTTGTAATATCCCAGGAACACGTTCTGTCCGCTCACCTGCACCTCGCCCGGAATCCTGGCCGGGTCGGCGGAATCGATGCGGATTTTACATCCTGGGATCACCTTGCCGGATGAACCGACCTTGGCCCTGCGCCACTTGACATAAGTGATGATAGGCGCACATTCGGTCATTCCATAGCCCACCGTGAACGGGAAACGGAGCCTGTGGAAGAACTTCTCCACCTCCGGATTCACCGCGGCGCCGCCCATAATAATCTCCTCGAACTCCCCTCCGAAAGCTGCCACGACACGTTTTTTCATATATCTGCGTATCAGGTGACCGATGAAAGGCGCGGCGAAGAAGAACTTGAGCTTTTCGGCGACCGGCTTGAGCTGGGTCTTGTAAACCTTCTCTATTATGAGCGGAACCGAAATTATAATGGACGGATGCACCTCCCGGAACGCGTCCATAATCACCCTCGGGCTCGGAGTCTTGGTCAGGAAATAGACGTGCGCGCCAATGCTCATCTCGTACAGGAACTCGAACATCAGCCCGTACATATGCGCGAGCGGCAGCATCGACACCACTTTCGACGAGCTGTCCATCTGCGGTTCGGCCACATTGCCTGCGAAATTCATATTGCAGGCCAATGCACGGTATGGAATCATCACCCCCTTCGAGAAGCCCGACGTGCCGGAGGTGTAGTTTATGATGGCCAATTCATCAGGCTTGTCTTCGTAGTAGTTGATCTGCTCGGGACGGAGTCCGCACGGATACTGCCTTCTGAACTCCATCACCACGTCCCTGCGTATGGCGTCGATATCCCCCTTTACGGACATAAGGCACTGAAGGTCGGAGATGTTCACCACCACTTCCAGTTCGGGAAGATTGTCCGTATTCAGGGCCGCCCACACGGGCTCGTCCACGAAAAAGACACGCGCCTCGCTGTGCCCGAGAAGATATATGATGCTGTCAGGGTTGAAATCGCTCAGAATCGGAACCGGAACGGCACCGTAAGTCATGGCCGCGAGAAAACAGACACCCCAGTTGGCCTGGTTGCGGCCGCAGATGGCCACTCTGTCCCCCGGATTCAAGCCGCAGCGCCGGAAAACGACATGCATCATCTCGATGCGCTCGGCCATCATCGCGTAATTCATAGTTTCACCCTTGTAGTTCGAAAGGGCCAGCTTCCACCAGTTTTCCCTGAAACTGGCTTCCAGCTGCTTGTTTACCGATTTAACGTTCATAGTAACACATTCTATGGTAGGAATGCAAAATTACTCATTTTTTTGTATTTTTGCCCCGTATGCATTCAACGAACGAGTTACCGCGGAGCTTCTTCAAGTTCCCGTCACAAATAATCCACTTTTTGGGCATACCGGTGTTTTTCGTGGCATTCGTGCTGCTGTACAGACCGGAAGCGGCCGTTTCCTTCCTGGAGACTGGCCAGGCGGACATTATGGAGTTCAACCTCATAATGGTCGGATGCATACTCCTGCTGGTACTGGTGGGAACCAGGCTGGCATTCTTCTTTCTCAGGAAGGTTAGTCCGTCCTCCAACACATTCTATCTGGGCTGGTGCGCCGTGGAAGTCATCATCTTCTGTCTGTTTGCCGGCCTGTACATGTACCTGATGCAGGGCCGGGCCGACACCTATTTCACCGCGGTGGCCAAGTGCATCTCCAGGTTCGGGTTCATCATAATCTGGCCGTACATCCTCATCGGGATGGAGCGCACCCTGAAAAGCCGTAACGAGGAGCTCCTCTCCCCTCTCGGACCGGAAGACGGCAGGCTGCATTTCAAGGACGACAGTCAGAAACTCAAGCTCGTCGTGGCTGCCAATTCCCTCCTGTACATCGAAGCGCGCGAGAACTACGTAGAAATCGTCTATACCGACGCCGACGTGGTCAAGCGCTACACACTCCGATCTTCGATGAAACGGCTCGAGCCCATGCTGCACGCACAGGGCCTTCAGCGCTGCCACAGAGCCTTCTATGTGAACCCTAAGCACGTGAAGATCCTAAGCAAGGATTCCCGCGGCTATGTGTTTGCCAATCTTGACGTGGCATCCTGCCCCGCCATCCCCGTCTCCAAGACCTACTACCAGACCCTGTCGTCCCTGCTGTAAATTTTCCTGACAGCCCCCCGCAGAGCCTGACCTTTAGCCGCCGGAGACCGCCCATTCCGGCGGCGCTGCCGACAAAGTCTCCTTATATACAAGGCTTACTAAAAAACGGCGCGTGGAATGGTGTTTTTACACACCGTTTTAATTGATACATAAGATTTTAGGCCGAATTCGCAAGTCAGGTTAATGATCGGACGGATTGCCAGGCAGGGTGTAGTCGCCTATCGATGCCTTGCCCAAATCGCACACGGTACAGTGAATTCTAATAGGAAGGCATTACATTTCCTGCATGCATTCACGATTACTCGCAAAACTTGAAATTAGCGGGAGCACCTATCGGCCTCTCATAGCGTTCTATGCCACCATCGCGTTCCCGAACCCCATTTTAAAAGCGGGTGCGGGAACACCAGATGCCTACACAGCGTACTCTATGGCACATCGGCGCTCCCTTTGATTTCACACTTTTATATAGCTCCCACTGGACGATACGTGC
>CAVFXO010000052.1:0-30680 GCA_963626825.1 bacterium
AGGTGTGGATATAAATGACCGAAAAATTTCCGACTGGATTGGCTATGGGTTTCTGGTGATCCTCTGTGTCTGAATACGAAAAAAGGTGACCAAACCGGCCACCTTTTCTTGTTGATTCTAAGTAAATTAGATCATCAGCGCTGCCACGAGCGAAAGAATTGCGTAGAATTCAGGGAAGGCGGCGTAGATCATCGTGTTGGTCTGAACATCGTGTCCCTGGCTGATGCCGACGATACCGTTGGCACAGATCTGTCCCTGACGGATGGCTGAGATAAGACATACAAGTCCCACTGCAAGTCCTACACCGAAGAGGAGCGGTCCCTGACCTGTGAAATCCTTTCCCATCCACATAAGGAACGCCACGAATCCGTAGAGACCCTGTGTGGCAGGCATGGCTGAGAGGATCATATAACTTGATGATTTTTCAGGGTTCTTCTTGAGGGCGCCTTCTGCAGCGTTACCTGCGATGGTGGTTCCGATGGAAGATCCTACTGCGGCAAGGCCGAACATAAGGCCAAATCCGAGATAACCTAAAATAGTGTTGAGCATTTTAATGAATTATTTGTTTGTTATTATTTTAAAGGATTGTATTTGAGTCCCTTGCCTTCATATCCGCTGTTCTTGAAATATTCCACGAAGGTAAGACGCAGAGGATGCACGAAGGCACCGAGACAGGACATAAGCAGGTTCAGTGTATGCCCGAGCAGAAGTATGATGACAGCGAATACCCACTGCCAGGTAGGATTGGCCCCCAGCACCATCGTGGACAGGTCGTTGAACGCACCGCCGAGCATGCCGCCGGCCAGACCGAGGGCATAGAGACGGATGTAGCTGAGCACGTCGCCAAGCAGACCGGTGACCATATTGTAGGTGTCCCACAGTCCCGAGCCTATGTTGAGCAGAGGATTGCGTCCAGGCTTGTTGAAGATGAAAATCCCCAGCGCGGACACGGCAGCTATGGCTATGATGATGATCTTGGTAATCTGCTCTGACAGTCCTGTGAACATCGACACAGCCAGCGTGATGATGACTCCCACTATGAGAAGAGTCCATCCGCAGGTGCTGACGCTTTCCTTGAAACCGAAGCGCCTGATGTAGCAGGCCGTCTTGATGACCATAGCCAGGCAGATGTGGAACACACCGATTCCCAGCGCGAGAACCATCTGTATGTCATAGGATCCCACCTTGCCTACTATCATCAGATTCTTAAGCGAATCAGGCATCCAGGCCGCATCGTGCAGACTTATGCCGAACGCCGTGCCCAGGAACAGGCCCACTATGGTGGTGGCCGCGCCCAGGAACGTGATCAGACTCCCGATGTTCTTGAACATGTCTATCTTGATCCACTTCTTGTTCACCGCTATTCCGAAGAATATGAGGATGAGTCCGTATCCGGCGTCACCCATACACATCGCGAAGAACAGCATAAAGAATACCGACAGCACCGGAGTAGGGTCGAACTCGTCATAGACAGGCATTCCGTACATTCCGGTGAGGGTCTCGAACATCCGTGCGAAACGGTTGTTATGCAGTTTGATAGGAGGGTTGTCCTCGACCGTGGCCTTTTCGCTTATGTAGTACACGCATTCGCGGTCCAGAAGCTCGCGTACCTGACTGTCACATTCCGCGGGTGCGAATCCCTGGAAGCAGCAGAGCAGGTTCTCCGCAGCATTGTCTGCCTTTACCCCGGCCAGATATCGGTCGAGATCCCGGCCGAGCGAGGCTATCTTGGCCTGCAGGGAAGGTATGTCGCTCCTGCGGGCGGTCAGATGTTCCCTGTGGGCGAGGATTCTGTCGTCCAGATCCTTGATGGAGGCTGTTATCTCGCTTGCGCTCCTTCCCGGAGCGGCGGTCTCCTTGACGGGGAAACTTTCCGGATTGATCACCGTGAAATACGTTTGTCCGCCTTCTTCGCTGATTACCTGCAGTGCGAAAGACTGTTCCCAGGCAGGGTCGAATTTCTTCGAAGGTACGCAGTAGAAGTGTATGTGCAGGCCCTTTTCCGCCAGGTCGTCTATGGCGTTGCGGTCGAAGTCTCCCCACGGAAGTGTGTCGCGCAGTTCCTTTTCCGCTGCGGCCTTCTCGTCCAGAAGCCCCTGCAGATAGGAGTCGCGTCCCTTTTCTATCTGTTCGATTTCCTTCTTGATGGAAGAGATGTGCTCCATTATGGCGGTGGAGTGTTCATCCACAGGCTTTACCGAGCGGGTGATGTCCACAAGTCCCAGTCCCTGAAGGTCTTCCAGGAACTGCTCCTTATCCGTGCTGAGCAGGATGAAGGAATATTTGGTCATTTTCGCTATCATAGTGCTTCCTCCTCTTCTTCTGCGGCGTGACGGGTCTTGACTATCTTGGACGATGCCTTGCTCAGATTCTCCTCGTCTTCCATATATCTCTTGATCTTGAGGATGGCCTCCTGATATCCCGGAATCTGCACCTTTTCGTAAAGGTTCACCTTCTGCGTGGTCTTCTTGCGGTTGAAATCCAGTATGCGGCTTCTCTGCTGATATATCTCGGACTCTATTCCGAGGCGGGTTATATCCTTGAGAATGCGCACTCCGTCACCGTACCAGGCAGGTTTGGTGAAGGCGTTGAAAGGCTTCAGCTCATAGACGATGTCGTCGAGCTGGGGAATCTTCACGCCTGCCACCTTCACGGTCTGCAGCTTTACGTCAGCGATGCGTATGAGGCCCGGTTCGAATTCGTTCCAGAGCGCTGCCAGGTAATCATAATCCTTGAGCGCCTTGGCAACTTCCTTCTCCAGCCTGGCCGATTCGCTTTTCGCCGTCTGTACGCTTGCGCGCAGGGCCGATTCCTTGTTCTTCAAGGTAGGCAATGCGTTACGGCGCATCTTCAGCTGCTTTCCCAGGAGGGTAAGAGATGTCTTGTTATATTGAAATTTTATGGCCATCAGGCTTTCCAGTATTTATCGATGAGTGCTTTCTTGATGCCTGTCTCTTCCGGTTTGAAGTATTTTCCGAAAAGTTCCCAGGCGGTGTCGAGCATCTCTTCTATCTTGATGTTGACGTCTATGCTGAGCAGGCGGGTAGCGTATTCCTTCGCATAGTCAAGACAGCGGAGGTCGTAGTCCGACAGGTCGAAACCGTTCTCGAGCTTGGTCTTGGCATTCTGCGCATCGGCGTAAAGACGCACGCCGGCGTTCATTACCTGAGAATGGTCCTCGCGTGTCTGCTTGCCCTGAACGAGCTGCTTCAGACGTGAAAGCGAACGGAACGGATCCACGATGACCTTGCCTGAATCCGTGTCGGCACGCAGGAACAGCTGTCCCTCGGTGATGTAACCGGTGTTGTCAGGTATAGCGTGAGTGATGTCTCCGTCGTTGAGGGTGGTCACCGCGATGATGGTGATGGAACCGCCGCTTGGCAGCTGCACGGCCTTCTCGTATATCTTGGCCAGGTCCGAATAGAGGGATCCCGGCATAGAGTCCTTCGAAGGAATCTGGTCCATACGGTTCGATACTATGCTCAGCGCATCTGCATAGAGGGTCATATCCGTAAGCAGGACAAGCACTTTCTCATTCTTGTCCACTGCGAAGTATTCGGCAGCGGCGAGCGCCATATCAGGGATGAGGAGTCGTTCTACAGGAGGTTCCTCGGTGGTGTTCACGAAACTGACGATCTTGTCCAGCGCTCCGGCGTTCTCGAATGCGTGGCGGAAGAACAGGTAGTCGTCATTGGTAAGTCCCATGCCTCCGAGCACGATCTTGTCCACGTCGGCACGCAGGGCCACGTCTGCCATCACCTGGTTGTAAGGCTGGTCAGGGTCGGCGAAGAACGGAATCTTCTGGCCGGACACGAGGGTGTTGTTGAGGTCGATGCCGGCGATGCCGGTAGGAATGAGCTGGCTCGGCTGGCGGCGCTTGTAAGGGTTGACGGAAGGACCGCCGATTTCCCTCTCTTCGCCTTCGATCTCCGGACCGCCGTCGATGGCGTGACCGTATGCGTCGAAGAAACGCCCTGAGAGCTGTTCGCTGACCTTAAGGGTAGGAGGCGCTCCGAAGAAGGCCACCTCAGCGTTCGTAGGGATGCCTTCCGTACCTGCAAATACCTGCAGGGTAACCAGATCGCCCTTGGTCTTCACCACCTGGGCCAATCTGCCCGCCACGGTGGCAAGTTCATCGTTTGAAGCTCCCGGCGCTTTAAGAGACACTGTGGCTTTCGTGATAGCCTCAAGATGAGTATAGATTTTCTGATATGCTTTATTTGCCATTTGTCTCAAAAAGATTAAGGAGTTGTTTCTGATTCTCGTTGAATTCATCGCCTCCGAACTCGGAGTAGTTCATCTGGCGCAGCGCGTTGATGACCTTCTTGAAGAATTCACGGCATTTCTGGTAGTCTTCGAATTCGAATTTCCTGTCGCAGATGTCAAGCACGAGGCCAAGCATGTATTTCTGGCGCTCGAGAGGGCAGATCGAGTCGATGGCGTCGAACGCATCCTGCTGAAGGAACGCGAAATCTATCATTTCGCTCTTCCAGAACGAGATATGGTAGCTCATAGGAACGCCGTCGTCTCCCAGGATGTCTATCTGGTCCTTCATCTCGCGGCCGCGGCGCACCAGGTTCTTCGCCTTGTTCACCTTCTCCACCCAGCCTTTTTCTATGGTGCGGTCCAGGTAGTCCTTGATCTCGGGATATTCCAGATATTTCGAATATGATTCGGTAGGGTTGACTGCAGGGTATCTCTTCTGGTCCGCGCGGCTCTGTTCGAGGGCGTAGAAGCAGCGTGCCGCCTTCTTCGTGCTCTCTGTTACAGGTTCCTTAAGGTTACCGCCGGCAGGGGATACCGTACCTATAAAGGTGACGGCGCCTTTCTGTCCGTTGTTCAGGACGACCATTCCGGCACGAGCGTAGAAGTTGGAGATGATGGAAGAAAGGTCCACAGGGAATGCGTCCGCTCCAGGAAGCTCCTCCATACGGTTAGACATCTCGCGCAGAGCCTGTGCCCAGCGGGATGTAGAGTCGGCCAGCAGAAGGCAGCGCAGTCCCATCGCGCGGTAGTATTCGCAGATGGTCATCGCCGTGTAAACTGATGCTTCGCGTGCGGCGACAGGCATATTCGACGTGTTACAGATGATGGTGGTTCTCTCCATCAGGTGGCGTCCGGTATGAGGGTCGATGAGTTCAGGGAACTCGGTGAAGATCTCCACGACCTCATTGGCACGTTCGCCGCAGGCTGCCATCACGATTACGTCGGCCTCGCCCTGCTTGGCGATAGCGTGCTGAAGCACTGTCTTGCCGCAGCCGAAAGGTCCCGGGATGAATCCCGTACCTCCCTCGGCGATAGGGTTGAACGTATCGATGACGCGCACTCCGGTCTCCATAATCTTCTCCGGACGCGGTTTTTCCCTGTATCCCTTGACGGCTACCTTGACAGGCCATTTCTGAACCATCGTCACAGGCACATCCTCGCCTTTCTCGTCGGTAAGGACTGCGATCACGGTATCGATGTTGAACGATCCGGCCTCCGAGATGCTCTTGACTGTGTACTGTCCGCCGAAGCTGAACGGAACCATTATCTTGTGCGGAAGCCAGCCTTCCTTGACTTCACCCAGCCAGGAAGCGGCCTGAACCTTGTCTCCGACCTTGGCGAGCGGGGTGAAATCCCAGAGCTTCGCGTGATCGAGCGGGTCGGTGTATTCGCCTCTCTTGAGGAACACTCCGGTCATCGTGGTAAGGTCGTTCTGCAGTCCGTCATAGACGCTTGACAGAAGGCCCGGGCCGAGGGATACCTCGAGCATCTTTCCTAAAAATTCGACTTCGTCGCCACCCTTGAGGCCACGGGTGCTTTCAAAGACCTGTATGGAGGCCTTGTCACCGTTAACCTTGATGACTTCGGCGAGAAGCCTGGTCTGCTTGGTCGAAATGTAGCAAAGCTCGTTTTCTGCGACAGGACCGTCGACCTGTACTGTCACCAGGTTGGAAACGATGCCGGCTACTTTTCCAGTTGTACTCATTATTCTATTGGTTTTTTATTGTTTCTGATTTCATCTACCAGCTGCTTGAACAGCTCACGTCCGCGTTCCGGATCCAGGCGCAGCCAGCGGGTCACGATCTGGAGTTTGGCCACGAATCCGAAGATGACATCGGCCGTGAAGACCTGAAGTCCGCAGAGTTCGTCTATCCTGGCCCACATAATGTCGTCCAGCGCGCGTTCCCTTCCGAGAATGTCGCTGCCGGACAGGGCCTCGCTGACCTTCTCCGCATCCGCGAATTCGAATTCCTCTCCCAGGATGTCCAGCACGTCTTCGTTTTCGGGGCGTCCCAGCTGCCGGTTCAGATACTGAACCTTCAGATTCCTCACGCACAGGTCATATAGGAAATACCCGCGTATGAACGCGCTGCGGCTTTTGAGGGCCTTGCGGTAGAATTCGGCTCCCAGCTTGTCCGAATCGAATCCGTCAAGGAGGACCACGAAATTCTTCGCATCCCTTTTCGAGAGTTGTCCGTGTATCTGTTCAAGTATGGCATCGCTGTCCAGTTCCCCGCGGAAATCACTGCTGATCACCGGGAGCGAAGCGATGATGTATTCGTAATTATTCACCGAAAAGGATTTTTTTGGTTACAGGACGAAGATATGCGCAGATAAGCTCCGTGAATGTCCGGTCCGTAAGGCTTACAAAATAACTTCCGTCTGCCGGGCCAATCGTGAATCCGCCGGAGATGTTCTTCGAGAACTCGGCCTTGACTTCCTTTCCGAGGGCCTTCTTCAGCTCGCCCGCAAGCCACGGTTCCACTTCTTTCTGTACTGATTCAGGAAGAACGAGGGCTATGTCCACGCTTTCGGCGGTGGTGAAATTTTTCGCCACGGCCAGGATTATTTCCTTCAGAAGGTCTGTCTCGCCGAGATTCTTCTCTACGGCTGACTTGACGGTGGAGGCCATGAGTATGTCCTCTATGTCCTTTCTGGTGGCCTGGAGAGCCTGAGAAGAAGCCATTCTGATGTCGGAATCGGCCTTGGTCTTAAGATCGGCGGCCTGCTTTTCTGCCTGAGCGATAATGCTTTGTGCTTCAGCCTTGGCTTTGGCGATGATGTCGTCGGCCTGAGCCTGCGCTTCACTTAAGAGCCTGGCTCCGTCTTCTTTACCCCTGGACAGGCCTTCCTGATAGAGCTTGTCCGTGAGTTCTTGGAGTTTGTTCTGCATATTTTGTTGGTTGTTTTGTTTTATTGGTTTTAAAAACGCGCAAAGATACCAAAATTACTTATCGATTGCAACTATAATAAGCACCTGGTCTTCCTGCACTGAATCTCCCTTGCCTGCCAGCACTTCGCAGACGGTTCCGTCCTGCGGCGAGGTGATGTCATTTTCTATCTTCATCGACTCCAGCACCAGCACACGTTCGCCTTTGCTGACCTTCTGCCCCTTGCTTACCAGCACGTTAGTGATCGTGCCCGGAAGGGGAGCGGGGATGCCGATCTGACCCTGTCCTGGGCTCTGTGCCTCCGCTTTCGTCGCGGGCTGTACCGGAATGGCGGGAGTGGACTGAATGCCAATGCCTGCGGCGGCTTTCGGCGCGGGCCTCACGCTCGCGGGTGCTCCGCCTTCGATCTCCACGTCATAGGCGACCCCGTTCACGGTGACCTGGGCCCTGCCGTCGCGGATGCCGGCCACTTCGACCTGATAGTGATTTGAATTTATGGTAAAATCGTATTTGATCATAGGATTAATCGTTGTTCGGGTTTCTGAAATATCTGTCCGGACGGTTCCATTCTCCTCCCTTGACGGCGGAGAAGGTGATGCGTCTTCCCTGGTTCTTTCTGGACAGGGTGAGCCTGAGGGCGAGCGCTATGGCCGCCACTACTTCGTCTTTAGGGTCGCGTGTTGTCATAGCGGCAGATTGTCGTGTTTCTTGGCAGGGAGACCCTGTCTTTTGCCGGAAAGCGAGCGCAGGGCGCGTATGACGCGGAAGCGTGTCTCGCTTGGCTGGATTATGTCTTCAATGTATCCTCTCTCGGCTGCCCTGTAAGGCGTACAGAAGAGGTCTTCGTATTCCTGCTCCGAGACGTTCTTCAGGATGCCCGTGGCTCCCTTGGCCCCCATTACGGCGATCTCGGAAGAAGGCCAGGCGTAGTTGATGTCCGAACGCAGGTGCTTGCTGCTCATTACTATATAGGCTCCGCCATAGGCCTTGCGAAGGGTCACGGTCACTTTCGGCACCGTGGCCTCGCCGTAGGCGAAGAGAAGCTTGGCACCGTTCGAGATTACCGCGCCGTACTCCTGCTGCGTGCCCGGAAGGAAACCCGGCACGTCCACAAGCGTCACCAGCGGAATTCCGAAGGCGTCGCAGAAACGCACGAACCTCGCGGCCTTGCGGCTGGCGTTGATGTCCAGCACTCCGGCCATTACCGAAGGCTGATTGGCAACTATCCCCACGCTCTCGCCGTCCAGATGGGCGAATCCCACTATTATGTTGCGTGCGAAATCGCGGTGGACTTCGAAGAATTCTCCGTCGTCCACGATCTCGCCTATGACTTCGTACATATTGTAGGCCTTGTTGTCCTGCTCGGGGATGATATGGTCAAGCGAAGTGTTCAGCCTGCCCGCCGGGTCGGAGGTCTCCCTGCGCGGTGCCGGGCTGAGGTTGTTGGCCGGAAGGAAGCTCAGCAGGGTGCGTATGCCCGAGAGCAGCTCCTCCTCACTGTCGCAGGCGAACTGAGCCACGCCGCTTCTGGAAGTATGCACTCCCGCGCCGCCCAGATGCTCCTGGTCCACGTCTTCGCCGGTTACGCTTTTAACTACGGCCGGGCCGGTGAGGAACATATAGGAGGTGCCGCGGACCATAAAGATGAAGTCCGTCAGGGCAGGGGAGTAAACGGCTCCTCCGGCGCAGGGACCCATGATGGCCGAGATCTGCGGAACCACGCCGCTGGAGAGTATGTTCCTTTCGAATATCTCTCCGTAGCCTGCCAGCGCATCAATTCCTTCCTGTATGCGGGCGCCGCCGGAATCGTTGATGCCTATGCACGGCACGCCTGTCTTGAGGGCCAGATCCATCACTTTGCATATCTTCTCGGACATGGTCTTGGAAAGCGAACCTCCGCTTACCGTGAAGTCCTGGGCATATACATATACCAGGCGGCCGTCAACGGTGCCGCGGCCGGTCACTACGCCGTCTCCGTCTGAGTGGTGCTCCTGCATCCCGAAATCGGTGCATCTGTGCTGTACGAACATATCGAATTCCTCGAAGGAGTCAGCGTCCAGCAACTTGGCGATGCGCTCCCTGGCTGTCAGCTTGCCTTTCGCATGCTGAGCCTCGATGCGCTTTTCTCCGCCGCCCAGCAGAGCGGCGTTCTGTCTCTCTTTGAGGGCCTGTAATTTTTCCTGTTGTGAGGTCATTTCGGTTAAAATTCTATTGGTGAGCAGGTTTAAGCAGGTCAAGCACTACCTTTACAGGGTTGAAGGTCTCCACCGGCACTTCCATGAATGCGGTAAGCCAATCGGACATCGCGCCGTTCCAGAGTCCCGGAAGTTCGAGGGCCTTGAGTTCGCGCCCCTGATAGCTTTTGGAACTGATGAATCCGGTCTGCGGATCGACATATCGGGTAAGGTCGAATTTCTCGCCTTCGCTGTCGTGAAGAAGACATACGAGATCCACAGGATTAAAATGAGTAGCCTGCGCCATCATCTGAGGATCGGAGATCTGCACGCTTTCAAGTATCTGCAGTGAGGTGGAGCCGTCCTTGGCCCTTACGATGAAAGGACCGCCTCCCGGTTCGCCTTCGTTGCGCACCATTCCGCACACGCGTATAGGACGGTTGAGCTTGTCCAGCAGGGCGAGAGCCCTCTGTTTGCAGTCCTTCTGCTCAGGCATCGTGATGCAGAATTCCGTACGCAGGAACTCCTCTATCTCGTTACAGAGCATCTGGCAGGCGTCGGTGGCGTACGGGTCGGCCGGAATGGTGTTGTATCCCGGTATGTAATTCACCAGCGGGCTGGCGGTGAGCACGGCCGTGAGCTGTCTGAACTCGGTGATGTATCCGAAGACCTGGTCGCGCAGCATAAGTGCTTTTCCCATAAGTGCTTTCTTATATCGTGCGCAGACTGGCAGCAGACGTTCTACAGCCACATTGTCTATGTTCTTGATGCTGACGAGCTCTTCCTTGAGGTCATTCAGATTATATATCAGCGCTCCGTGTCCGGCAGGTCGGGTCAGGACGGTACCGTCTTCCTTTAGGAACGGCTTGTTATCCGGAGTGACGGCTATGGTGTTCGTCTCGGGGTCCTGGAACGTGAATGTAATGTTATAATGTACGCCGTAGCGCTTCTCGTATTCTTCCTGAACGTCTGAAAGAGCCTTTTTGAACAGGTCCAGGTGCTCCGGGGACACGGTGAAGCAGATGTTTACACTGCCGTCCTCGTTCTTCATATATTCCTTTCCTTCAACCAGGTGTTCTGCCAATGCCGTGCGCACTTCGTCCTGATACCTGTGGAAGAGGAGCACTCCCTTCGGCTTCTGCCCATACCCCAGGCCTTCATCTTCCAGAAGCAGGTCTGCGGTGCGTACCGGGTCATACGGGGCCTTGCCGAAGACTTTCTCGTCATAGAAGGCGAATTTTTCCAGATTCCCGGCCAATTTGTCTATGGCTTCGCTCTTGTGTGCGAAGACATCCTTGAACATTCTGGATGCCGCACCGGATGCGGGTACGAATTTGCATCTGCCGTCCACGGAGGCGGCATCGTTGTATTCGATGTATTCGTCGATTTCTTCATCCGTAGGGCGGTCTATGCCGTTTCCCACCGAAGCGGCTCCCACAATGTCGAGTTCGGGGAATCCGGTCCTGAAGATGTTGATCTGTTCGTCGCGTGTCATGGTTTTATGTTATATGATGTGAAATTCTCTGCGGTATCTGTATTTGACCCTCAGATCGTTGAACGAGTCCGGCTCCATCCTGAAGAAGAAGTCGTCCGTGAAGATGGGGTAGTTGTACTGGAATATGCTGGCGACCTCTCCCTGGCTCTTGCCAATGACATCCACGTGTATGGCGTCCATATTCTCGATGTCGGGTTTCGGGAAGAATTCGTAAAGCGAAGGTATGGAGAGAAATCTGGCTACGCTTCGCACGACAGAGCGCGTGGCGGCCAGTTTGCTCTGGTAGGAGTATCCGGAGATGTGCGGCGTGCCTATGTCCACCAGATCCAGAAGGGCCTTGTTGATGTTCGGTTCGTGGTTCCAGCAGTCTATGATGACAGGCCCGAGGTGAGGGATGGCCTTGATGAGGTCTTCTTCCACTACCACGCCGCTGCCGGCGGTGTTGATGAAGAAGGCTCCGTATTTCATCTTCGCGAAGAATTCGGCGTTCACCTTGCCGCGGGTCCTGTCGTTGATAGGGATGTGCAGGGTCACTATGTCGGAATTGGCCAGCAGATAGTCTATGTCACAGAACGGGCTGGTGGCGGAGGTATGCTCCTTTTCCTTCGGCGGGTCTTCGATGAGCACCTTGAAGCCGAGCGCCCTGGCCACGGATTCGACCTTCTGGCCTACGGTTCCGTAGCCTATGATGCCTATGGTGGAGCCGCTGAGGTTGATGCTCCTTCGGGCGGCGCATCCGTAGATGGCCGAGAAGATGTAGTTGCAGACTGCACCGGACGTGGTGCCCTTGGCATTCTGGACATAGATGCCGGTGCGGTTACAGTAGTCGGTGTCTATATGTGAAAGCCCCACGATGGTGGTGGCTATCATCTTAACGGAAGTGCCTTTCAGCAGGGCCTCGTCGCATCTGGTGTGGCCCTTGATAATGAGGGCGTCGGCGTCCTTTATGCTGTCGTGGGTGATGTCCTCGCCGCGGAGGTATTCCACCTGTCCGTGAGGCTCGAATACTCCTTTGATGAAAGGTATTTCAGTATCGATTACAAGTTTCATTTCAGTACGATTTTCCGGACATATCCCACTTTCGGATCATCTTTTATGAACAGTGTGTCGCCTTCGAGCAGTTCGTTCATCTTCAGGCGTATGCCTTCGAGATGGGGCTGCAGGGCGGCTCTGGCGGCAGAGGAATTCATCGTGACGTAAAGCGTTCCGTCCCTGAAGAACTGGCCTATGGTGTAGCGGCCCGTGCCGCTGGCTTCTTTCCAGGTCTCGAAGATGCGATGGGTGTTGAGGGCGGGGGCCGCCTTCAGGTATTTGATGTAGGCTATGGCGAGGTCTCCGGCGTTGGAGGCCTTCTTTTTCTCCAGTTTCATCTTCTGAACACTCCTTTTTCCACCTCGTACCAGCAGCTCGAAGCGGTGAATTTGTCTATGATGGACTGGAGCCTGTCCCTGTTCGTGTCGGACAGGAATATCTGGCCGAAATCCTCTCCGCAGACCATCTCCAGGAGATGTTCGGTGCGGTGTATGTCCAGTTTGTCGAACAGGTCGTCCAGCAGCAGTATGGGCGGGAATCCGTAGATTTCCTTCATAAGAGTGTACTGCGCGAACTTGAGGGACACCAGGAAACTTTTCTGCTGACCCTGGGAGCCGGTCCTGCGTATGGGATCTCCGTTCATAAGGAACAGGAAATCATCTCTCTGCACGCCGGTGGTGGTGAACTGGAAGGCCTTGTCCTTCTCTCTGGTCGAGTTCAGCAGGTCCATAAACGGCCCCTTGTCCAGGTCGGACCGGTAGAGGATGTCTATCTCTTCCCGTCCGTCGGAAAGCTGGGCGTAGAATTTCTGCAGCAGAGGGCGAATCCTGTCGGTGAATGCGGCTCTGGAATCGTGAATGCGGCTTGCGTAGTGGTCCAGGGTGTAGTCCAGACTGTCCAAAGTCTCATCGGAGCATCCCGGCATCTTGAGAAGCGCGTTCCTCTGTGCGAGCATACGGTTATAGTTCTGAAGGTCTGACAGATGCCCGCTGTCGGTCTGCGAGAGTACGGAAGAGACGTACTTCCTTCTGTCCTCACTTCCTTCGCTGACCAGGGAACTGTCTGACGGACTTATCATTACGATGGGAATCAGGCCAATGTGGCCGCTGATCTTAGTGTAGGCCTTTCCGTCGCGCTGGACCTTTTTCTCGCCCGTGGAGAGAACTCTGATGCTGATCTTCGCGGTGCGGGAGTCTCCCATATCGTAGGTGCCGCAGAGCGAGAATTGGCTTTCGCCTTTCCGGAGATTGTATCTGTCGGAGGTGGAAAATGCGCTCTTGGTCATGGAGAGATAGTAGATGGCGTCGAGAAGATTGGTCTTCCCTTCGCCGTTGTTACCGCAGATGCAGTTCATATTGGGACTGAATTCCAATTCCTGCAGTTCTATGTTCCTCCAGTTCTGGACTATCGCTTTTTCGAGCCTTGGCATAACGGATGCGACTGTGTATAGGTCTTTTTAAGCTTCTCTATCGAGTTGTGCGTGTACACCTGGGTGGCGGCCAGCGAGGCGTGTCCGAGCATCTCCTTGATGCTGTTCAGCTGCACCCCGTCGTTCAGCAGCTCCGTGGCTATGGTGTGGCGGAGCACGTGCGGAGATTTTCTCGCAGTGATCGTTTCTTCTGTGCCAAGTTCCCTTTTCACAGCCCTGTCCACATATTCGGGATAGAGCGGGCCTCCCTTGGGTGTAAGAAGCAGTCTGCCGTCTCCTTCACGGGCTTTTATGCCCAGGATTTTTCGCGCCTGTAAATATAGTGAAATTTCGCGGATTAAATCGGTGCACAGAGGGATTTCCCGCTGCTTGTCGCCTTTACCGCGCACGGTAATCAGCTGTCTGGAGAAGTCCAGTGAACTGAATTTCAGCCCGATGAGTTCGCTGCGTCTTATGCCGGTAAAGTAAAGGATGCGTATGATGAGCCGTCTCAGGATGTTTTCGTATTCTTTGTAGGCGTTTTTCCCGCTCAGAAGCACCAGCGCATCTTCGCTTCCGTACAGGATGGTCTTCCGGAAATATGAGGCCATCGATTCTTCCCTGTAAAAGACGGGAAGGAGCTTGTCCGTTTTCGGCCTGCTCACGCTGCGTACGGGGTTGGACGCCAGAAGTCCGCGTTTCGTGAGGTATTTCGAAAAGCCGCTCAGCACGCTGATTTGAAGTCCTACGGTTCTTTTTCCAAGCTTTTTACCTTCCAGCAGGTGAACCTCATAACTTCTTATGATGGAAGGACATAGCCCTTTTACCAAGTCTTCTCCATCGAGGTATTCCACGAACTCTTCCAGAATGCTGCGGTATATCTGCAACGTCCTGTCCGAATATCTCTTGATCCCTCCTATGTAGTCGATGTAATCGTCTATGAGCTCCATCTCCGGTGAGTTTGGCTGTTGTGACAAAATTAACTAATTTTGTGCGCTATGCAAACTGTATGGGATCCGCTTCGTCAGAAAGAAGTCGCACTTACTCCCGAGGAGAAGGTGAGACAGGCGTTCATAGCTTTCCTGAGGGACAGATGTCGTGTGCCAATGGGACTGATGAACAGTGAAGTGGCTCTCGAATACGGGCAGAAGCGCTTTAGAGCCGATATCGTGGTCTATGACAGGAAGGGTGCTCCGCTGGCGGTAGTGGAATGTAAGAACGAGGACGTGCCAATTGGCCCTCAGACCGTTCGCCAGGCTCTTCGTTATCACGCCGTGCTGGACATTTCGTATATAGTCCTCACGAACGGGAAGACCACTTATCTGTATTTTAGAGGGGAAGATGGGAAGTTCATACAACAGAGCTCATTCCCCGATTATGAAACTATGTTATTATGCCGAAATATCCGGAGTATTTGAATAAGGAGATTTTTTCCATCGTAAGCCAGGTAGCTCAAAGCCGCGGGGTAAGAGCCTTTGTGATAGGTGGATATGTGAGGGACTGCTTTCTGGGAAGACCTTGCAACGATATAGATATCGTCGTGGAGGGCAGCGGAATCGATTTCGCCAGGGGAGTAGGTGACCTCACAGGGAAATATGTCTCGTACTTTAAAAATTTCGGAACGGCGATGCTTCATTATCAGGGAGATGAGGTGGAGTTCGTAGGCGCTCGCAAGGAGTCTTACCGCAGAGAGTCGCGTAAACCTATAGTGGAGAACGGTACGCTGGAAGATGATCAGATGCGCCGTGATTTTACCATTAACGCGATGGCTTTTTCTCTTCAGAAGGAGTCTTTCGGAGAACTCGTGGATCCGTTTGGAGGACTCGAGGACCTGCATAATGGAATAATCCGTACTCCGCTCGATCCTATTACCACTTATAGTGATGATCCGCTGAGGATGCTTCGTGCCGTACGGTTTGCCACCAAGCTTTCTACTCCCGAACTTACCTTTACCATAGTGGATGAGTCGCTGGAGGCTATGGCTGCGTTGGCAGACAGGCTGTCCATCCTCTCGATGGAGCGCATAACGGAGGAATTGAACAAGATGCTGGTAACTCCCAGACCGTCAATGGCTTTCTATCTTATGGAAAAGACGGGACTTCTTCAGAAGATTCTTCCGGAACTCTGCGCCCTGAAAGGCGTGGAGACTGTGGAAGGAAGGGGGCACAAGGAGAATTTCTCGCATACGCTTATGGTGCTGGACAATGTCGCGCTCACCGATGGTCCCGAGCCGAAACTCTGGCTTCGCTGGGCTGCGCTTCTGCACGATATTGGCAAGCCGGCATCAAAACGCTATGACCCTGCCATTGGCTGGACCTTCCACGGACACGACGTGATAGGCTCCAAGATGGTTCCCGGTATATTCAATCGTCTGAAGCTTCCGATCGATGCTTCCAAATACGTGCGCAAGCTCGTGTGGCTGCACTTGAGACCCATCGCTCTGGTCGATGACGGGGTGACGGATTCGGCGGTACGCAGGCTCCTGTTCGACGCAGGGGACGACATAGACGACCTTATGATACTCTGCAAGGCGGATGTTACGTCGAAGAACCCCGTGAAGGTGGCCAAGGTGAAGGCCAATTTCGCCCTCGTGGAGCAGAAACTCGTGGAGGTGGAGGAGAAAGACAGCATACGCAATTTTAAGAATCCGATTACAGGTGAATATGTTATGCGTCTGTACGGGATTCCTCCCTGCTCGACTATAGGGGAGTTGAAGGAAAAGGTGAAGGAAGCCATCTTGAATGGCGATATAGCTAATGATTTTGAGGAGGCTGACAGGTATATGCGAAAGATAGCACCTGATTTCGGTCTCAAGGAGGTTGAATAATATGCGCTCATCTATCTTATTGATTTATACAGGTGGTACCATAGGAATGAAGGCTGACCCGGACGGGGTGCTTCGTCCTTTCGACTTTTCACAGATCCTCTCGCAGGTGCCTGAACTGAGCAAATTTGCCTGCAGGATAGATTATAAGGTGTTTTCTCCCATCATAGACTCTTCCGATGTGGAACCTGGCCTGTGGAGTGAATTGGCGCAGATGATATATGACAATTACGACGCCTATGACGGGTTCGTGGTTCTCCACGGTACCGACACTATGGCTTATTCCGCTTCTGCCCTGAGCTTTATGCTTGAGAATCTCTCGAAGCCTGTGATCTTTACCGGAAGCCAATTGCCTATCGGAGCTACCCGTACCGACGGTAAGGAGAATCTGGTCTCTGCGGTGGAGATAGCTTCTGCCAAGCGCCCTGACGGAAGCCCTGTGGTAAGCGAGGTGGCCATCTACTTCGGCTCCAGACTTCTTCGGGCCAATCGTAGCACGAAGGTGAATTCCGAGAATTTCGAGGCGTTCAATTCTCCGAATCTGGAGGCATTGGCCCAAGCCGGAATCAATATAAGATATAACGACAGGTTGCTTCTTGCACCTTCGCGCGAGCCTTTGAAGCTACATACCAAGCTGGATACGAGGGTGAGCATATTGAAGATTCATCCCGGGATTACGCCGGCTGTGGTTAGAGACATTCTTCTGGGAAAGGACACGAAGGCTGTCATCATCGAGACTTATGGCGCGGGAAACGCTCCTTCGAAGGACTGGTTCCTGGATATAGTCCGTCAGGCCTGCCAGGAGGGAAAGATCCTCGTGAATGTCACGCAGTGCTTGTCAGGAGAGGTCAATATGGAACTTTACGCGACCGGACGCAGTATGAAGATGTGCGGGGTCGTGTCCGGCCACGATTCCACTACGGAGGCTATGCTGGCCAAACTTTTCTGCCTTTTGGGTGAAGGGTATGACAGCGACGAGATTAAGTCTCTGCTGGAGAAGTCTCTTTGCGGGGAGATTCTATAGAATGTTCATAGACTGCTCGCGCATCTTCTCGAGCTCGTCCTTCATCTTAACTACCAGTTGCTGAATCTGGGCGTGATTGGCCTTGGAGCCGGTGGTATTTATCTCACGTCCCATCTCCTGGATAATGAATCCCAGTTTCTTGCCTGGATATTCTTCTCCGTCGATGGTCTCCATAAAGTATTTGCAGTGCTGGCGAAGGCGCACTTTCTCTTCGTTGATGTCAAGTTTTTCCAGATAGAAGATCATCTCCTGTTCGAAGCGTTCCTTGTCAAGTTTTACTTGCAGGTCCTCAGCTGCCTTGAGTATCTTTTCGCGTACGGCGGCTACTCGCTGCGGCTCGCATTCTTCCACTTCCATATAGAAATCGAGTATGTGCTGAACTCTGGATGTCACATCCTTATAGAGAATCTCTCCTTCCTTCGCGCGGTAGTCGTTGACTTTTTCCAGACATTCTCTCAGCGCTTTTTCTATCTCCGGCCAATCTTCGTCCGTGATGATGTCTGTCTTCTGCGTGTCCACTACATCGGGGAGCTTAAGTACTGAAGCCAACAGTATGGCTGTCGCTTCTTCGGACAGTCCTTCCTTTGAGATGATGCCCAAAAGCTGAGACATATAGGAATTGGCCACAGCGGCATTCACCGTCTTCGCGTTTTCTCCTTCGGAGGCTTCCCAGGTCAGGAACACGTCTATGGTGCCCCTCTGAAGGGATGATGTTATGATCTGTCTGAACAGCAGGTCCTTGTCCTTTGGAAGCAGACTGGATTTGATATTGATGTCTGCGGTCTTGCCGTTAAGCGTTCTTATCTCGATGGTGAGTTTTCCTTTCGGCAAAATCGCTGTGGCCTTGCCGTAGCCTGTCATTGACTTGATCATACTCGTATAAAATTACGGGTGCAAATTTACATAAAAAAGAGTATCTTTGTCCCCCGTGAAAATAAACAGAATAAGTTTCGCATTGCGAAAAACAGATGTGGAGGCCTGAAAGGCCGATAGCAAATCCCTTTCCCGAGGAAAGGGATTTAGGGATAGGGTAACGTAGTAGTCTAAAAGCGTAGCGTGTGCGCGGGAAGAAAGTTTCGCAAGTGCCGCACAATGCTATATATTAATAATTATTATCACTTGCGAAACTTGAGTAAACAGAATCATTTGATATGGAAGAAGCAACTAAAAAACTGAATTTTCTCGAAGAGATCATCGAGGACGATCTGAAGAGCGGCAAGGTGGACAGCATTCTTACGCGATTCCCTCCGGAGCCTAACGGATATCTGCATCTCGGACACGCCAAGAGTCTGTGTATCAATTTCGGATTGGCCCAGAAATACGGCGGAAAGACTAATCTTCGCTACGATGACACGAACCCTACGAAGGAGGATACGGAATACGTGGATGCCATCAAGGAAGATATCAAATGGCTCGGTTTCCAGTGGGAGAAGGAACTCTATGCTTCTGATTACTTCGACCAGCTGTATGAGTGGGCAGAGGAGATGATCAAGCGCGGCTTGGCATATGTGGATGACCAGACTCAGGAGGAGATCTCCGCAGGTCGCGGTACCGTGGACAAGCCGGGTATCGAAAGTCCATACCGTAACCGCAGCGTGGAGGAGAATCTTCGCCTTTTCCGTGAGATGCGTGACGGTAAATACGCCGACGGTGAGAAAGTGCTTCGTGCTAAGATAGATATGGCACATCCTAATATGATGTTCCGCGATCCTCTTATGTACAGAATCAAGCACGCACATCATCACAGAACAGGGGACAAGTGGTGCATCTATCCTATGTACGACTATACTCACGGACAGTGTGACTCCATAGAGAATATTACACATTCTATCTGTACTCTCGAGTTCGACGTTCACCGTCCGCTGTATGACTGGTTCATCCAGACTCTGGGCATCTATCCATCTCACCAGTACGAATTTGCCCGTCTTAACCTTACATACACCCTTATGTCTAAGCGCAAGCTTCTCGAGCTTGTACAGAAGGGATTTGTGAGCGGATGGGACGATCCTCGTATGCCGACACTTTGCGGTGTAAGGCGCAGAGGTTATACTCCTGAGGCTCTTAAGATGTTCTGTGAGAAGATCGGCGTGACCAAGCGTGACCAGCTGATCGATCTGCAGCTTCTCGAATGGTGCGTACGTCAGGATCTGAACGCCCGTTCTAACAGGTATATGGTAGTGGGCGCGGACCCTGTCAAGGTTACGCTTACCAATTGGCCTGAAGGACAGGTAGAGTGGTTCGACGCTCCTCTTAATCCAGCAGAGCCGGAAGGTGCCACCAGAAAGGTTCCTTTCACCGGCGAACTTCTTATCGACAGGGCAGACTTTATGGAGGATGCTCCGAAGAAGTTCTTCCGTCTTAAACCTGACGGAGAAGTTCGTCTTAAATACACCTATATCATCAAGTGTGAGGATGTCGTCAAGGACGCCGACGGCAAGGTAATCGAGCTCAAATGCACTTACGACCCGACGACCAAGCCGGGAGCGGGGGAGTGGCGCTCCGTCAAGGGAACTATTCACTGGGTATCTACAGCATTTTGTAAGAAGGTGGAGCTTCGTCAGTATGATAAGCTGTTCACCCTGCCTGATATGAGTCAGGTTCCTGAGGATAGGGATTATAAGGAATATCTTAACCCGGACAGCCTTATCGTGGAGACAGGTTTTGCAGAGCCTGCACTTTTGGATGATGCGTCAGGTATTGCCGTTCAGTTCGAGCGTGTCGGCTACTATATGAAGGACAAGGACAGCACTGACCAGAAACCTGTCTATAACAAGACCACCGCGCTGAAGGACTCCTTCAAGATTGACGCTTAGTCAGTTGCGCAAAACATAATCCGAGGCCCCGTGATTTTATTTAAAATTGCGGGGCTTTTTCGTTACGGAAGTGCGGATTTTTTCTTACCTTAGTGTTAGTTAAAGTGTATTACCAAATCAACTGAAATATGAAAAAATCGAAAATGAGCCTGTTTCTGGGCCTGGGCTTGCTTGTGCTTGCCGGGTGCCAGGAGAAGGCGGACAAGCAGGAGAAAGCCGATCTGGTCTTTCCCGAAGATCAGGAATTCAGCTATATCCTGGAGGCTGATGAAACTGAAGTAACCGTCTCATTCACAGCTGAGAGCATCTGGATGACCACCAAGGACACCCAGGCTTACGAGGACAACTCGTGGTATGTCCTCAATCCTGAATACGGCCAGCCCGGAGAGGTGTCCCTGACCGTGGAGATCTCCGAGAACCGGGGCGAGATCGACAGGGTGGGTGTGTTTACGATAACCGCCGGCGAGACCAGTCAGACTTTCAGCATCGTGCAGTATTCCCGCAATTCCGGGTCAAGCAAATTTATTAATATTCCAGATGCGAAGTTCCTGGCCTACTGCGTGGAGAATTTCGATGTCGACGGCGACGGAAAGATTTCTAAGGCAGAGGCGGCCCTCATTACCGACATCTCCTGCCCGGACCTGGAGATATCTTCTCTGGAGGGCATAGAGCATATGGAAAAGCTCACCACTCTGGACTGCTCATATAACAGCATCACCGGCGAGTTGAACCTGTCCGGACTCGAAAACCTGAAGACCGTCAGGGCCGACCACAACTTCTATTCTTCCCTTGACCTGGGTGGCTGTTCTTCCCTGGAGACTCTCCGGGCCAATGACAACTACGGCTATAACGAGGACTCCAAGCTTGTATTCTCCCTCACGTCTGTCAATCTCGACGGATGCGGGGCGCTTAAGGAACTACAGCTGGAGGACAATGCCATCACTTCGCTCAATGTCGGCTCCTGCTTCAATCTGCTGGTACTCAATGTGGCGTACAACGCTTTGACCAGCCTTGACATCTCCGGATGCGGCAAGCTGCAGCTCGCGAGCATACGCACGAACAACTTCCATAGCGCCGTGGATTTCAGCCATTGCCCCGACCTTACCTATCTGGGCGCCTGGGAGGCCAATCTTACCGGCCTGAATGTGTCCGGCTGTCAGAATCTGGTGCAGCTCATAGTTTACCGCAACACCGATCTCAAGTCCATCGACGTGACCGACTGCACGGCCCTTACCGAGCTGAACCTGTACGAGACCGGCATCACTTCGATAGATGTCAGAAACAACCACAAGCTCGAAAAGCTGAACCTCGGCTATACCGGAGGGCTTACCTCCGTCGATCTGTCCGGTTGTCCGGAACTGACGGAACTGAACCTGCAGGAGAACAAGCTCACCTCGCTGGACGTGTCCTGCTGCCCTAAGCTTTCCATCCTTAAGGCCGAGATCAACGAGCTTGCCGAATTGAACCTGACCGGCTGCACGGCACTTGCCAAGCTCTACGCATACAACAACCGTCTGGAATCCATCGACCTCAGCACCAACACGGCGCTGGGAAGTCTGGCCATATATGAGAACAAGCTTACAAGCCTGGATGTTACGGCCTGCGCGCAGACGCTGTTCTTCATAGACTGCAAGGAAAACAACCTCACTGAACTTACGCTCGGCGAGTTGCCTCTGCTCAATTCCCTGGACGCTTCTTACAACGAGCTGACCTCGCTTGACCTTACCGGCTGTCCATCCCTCGAAGAAGTGTTCCTGGGAAACAACCATCTTTCTGACCTTAAGATCAGGGGCCTGGCCAATCTGGCAACCTGCGAGTTCCAGAACAACAAGCTCGAGCGCCTGGATCTTCGTGGCTGCGTGGCCATAGACGAGCTTCACGTGCCGAACAATGACCTCTCTTACGTCTCGTTCCACGAGTGCACCGCACTGCGTTATGTGGACATACGCAAGAACAGCCACATCACCACGCTGGATTTCAGTAACAATCTAAGTATGTCTTATCTTTTCGCTACGAGTGACCCTTCTTTGAAAACCATTTATATTCAGGAAGATGCCAATTATACCGTGCTTGAATATGATGAGGATGTGACCACTGTCTACTTGAAGGCTTCATCCGATTATGACGAAGTCGGCGGAGGAGACAACTGGGGAGATGAAGATATTAATCCATGGAACTAGTTAAATGAGAGAGAAAATGAAAAAGACATCATATTTTTTCCTTTGCCTTGGTGCATTGGCATTAAGCGCTTGTAACAATGAGGCTCATCTAGGAGCTCCGACCAGAAGTGTGGTCGTATCAGGAACTCTTACCAAGACCACTATTGATTATGAGGGCGACGTGTCCCATCTGGTATGGCAGGAGGGTGACAGCGTGATGTATCTGACTGACGATAAGGCAGGTCTGTACGATTACGGCTTCCAGAGCGCACAGGTGAGCGGCAATTCCTTTACCGCCAATATCAGTTCAGAAGCCGCAGCTGACAATAAGCTTCTGGTGGTCTGGCCGTCCAGCGCTACGGCTCTTGGAAGCAGCGATACCGTGATCTGGATGAAAAAGGAAGTCACGCTTGACAGCGAGGCCGCCTTTGACGGCAAGACTCTTCCTATGGTGGCTCTCACCGGGGTGCCTTCCGGAAATGAAGTGAATGTATCCTACCGTCCTCTCGGAGCGGTGCTCAGGGTCGCCATCGATTCCCTGGGACACGAGACGGAAAAGCTCAAGAGCCTGACGCTCACCACTTCAGAGCAGTGCATAGGGCGTTTCCTGGTCTCAACTTCACAGGAAGGCGGTGCCCTGTACAAAGGCAGCTCGAACACACTTAAGGTTACTCTGTCCGACACTCCGTCATTGAATGAACTTGGATATGTCTATATGGTCGTGGCCAAGGGTAGTTATACAGGTGTGAAACTCGTGGTGGAGACAGACAAGTCCACATATACTTTCGAGGATGGTACTATGGATCTTTCCGCTTCCGACAGGGGGCTTTACCGCATATCGCTGACATTGCCGACCGACCTTCCGCCTGTGGAGGAGGCCAAGTTTGTGAAAGTGACAAGTCAGGAAGAGATCACCGCTGACGGAACATACCTTATCCTCTCAGCCAAGTCCGATACGCAGTATTACGTGCCTTCGAGCTCGCAGACCGATTCATACCTGGATGCGGACGTAATCACCTGCGAGGCGGACGGAAGCATCGTCAAGACCGATGACATTATGGCTTATGCGATTGTCTTCGTTACGGATTCCGATCACGAAGGCCAATTTGCTCTCCGCTACGACGCGCTGGGCTCGAAGCCGTACATCAAGGCTCCGAACAACGTGTCTGAGGCCAAGAACTACATCGGTAGCTTCTGGTACGGAACCGAAAACGATCTGGCGTCAGGCACCAACAGCTGGTGGACGATAACCGTCAGTGAGGAACTTACTGCCATAACATCCCACGAGTTCCCTTATGGAGCTGCAGGACGCCACGGCAACATCTGCTACTTCAAGGATGGCAGCAAGTTCGGTGTGAACGCTCCGGAGACCGACACTGACGAATTCCAAAATATCGTGATCTTCAAGCTCGGTGAATAGGGCCGCGTCAGGCGGATTTACGGAGGTTCAGGCGGATGTAGGAGATGATGCCGAGAAGAACCAGAATCACGGCGTGGAGTTCGTGCTGAAGTGTGGCGAAGAGAATTCCCGCCTCCCAGCTTAGTCCGTAGATTCCGGAGATGCTGAGCGCTATAAGATAATGGTATGCTCCCAGTCCGCCCGGAACAGGGATGACTGACGCTACATTCCCTACCACGGCCAGAAACAGTGCATCGGCAAGCTCCAGGGAGGACAGCGCGGGGACGGCTCTGATGATGCACATATACATCGCTATGTACATCATCCACAGAAGTATAGTGTAGACCAGGAACCGCCAGAACGGTTTTATGTCCTTGAACGCCACGATGCCGTGCCCAAGTCCACGGAAGAATCCGGCCACTTTCCCCATAACGGGATACTTGTCTTTCAGTCTAAATGACAGCACGACGAACAGCACTACTGCCCCGATTCCTGCGCCTGCCCAGATGAGCAGCGGCGTGTTCGATGCCAATGGCTCCCAGATCTGCTCGGAGAAGAACTTCGAGATGGACTCGCTTCCGGTGATTACCGCGATGACGGCCAGCACAGCGATGGCCAGTGTGTCCCAGACGCGCTCCATAAGTTCCGTGCCCAGGACGGCGTCATACTTGGCCTTTTCTCCGGCCACATAGGCACATCGCACCAGCTCTCCCGAAGCCGGAATTACGGCATTGGTAAGATTACCGATGTTGTTCGCGCTCCAGACGCGGTGCAAGCTGATGTTCGGATCGAGGGGCTTTACCATCGCCTGCCAGCAGAGTGCCCTGAACAGCAGAGCCGCTATGGCGGTAAGCACGAACACCAGAATCCAGTTCCACCTGGTCTCCTTAAGATCCTGCAGGAATACGGGCCAATCTATCCCTCTGAACGAAAAGTATATCAGCACTCCGGCAAGTGCGAAGGAGGCCGTAATCTTGAGAGCTTTCCGGACATTTGGAGTCATAGGCTGCAAAGATATGAAAAATCGTTAAAGATGATAAGTGACCGGATAGAGAAGGGTGAAGGATTGGCGCGCGAAGGTGAAAGTCAGCTCCAGAGGGTCGGAAAAATGTTTGATAAGAATAAAAATTAATAGGTTATGAAAAGAGTAGCTTTGGTGGCGGCTATGCTACTCGTGTCAGTAGGCTTGTTCGCACAGAACAGCGCAAAAGATATATACGTTAAGTACTCTTGAGAAGAAGGTGTGTCTGCCGTATATATTTCTCCTGCAACTCGTTGACCTTGTGAGGTTTGAGTAGTATAGCCAACGAGCCCTCCCGCTATCCTCTCCCGCCTCATTCTGCAGCTGCGGAAGAGGATTTTCCGAGACTTATCTCGTTCTTGAAAATATCGAGCAGTTCATTTACGCTTTTGTCGTTGAATCCTCCTGTTTCAAGTGTATGGAACGTGTCTGAGTTATAGACATAGGACATCGCATTTTCGATTGGCAGTGAATGGGATTCAGCGATGAAAAGTGATGCCTGTGTTATGAAATCCAGCTCTCTTGTTGAATTGCTACTCATATAACTTAATAAATTTCAGGTATTTGTGAATTGCTGCTGGGGTGTGAAAACACACCTGAACGGATTCTTTTTTATTAAAAATCAGCTTATTGGTGAGTTGGCTCAAATTCTTTCTGTTCAACGCATCATTCATTTCCGGATATGTCCGGAGGTAGTCTTCAATTACTGTCGGCATCACTCCGTCTGCCACTGGACCGGAGATAACGTGAAAATTGTGAGAGAATCTCCATGCCTTATTTCTATTTTTCAGTACGAATGCAGTCCAGTCTTCATTATATGATTCAAAAGAAAGACAGCCTGATGTTTTATCTGTAAGGCACGATTCATCGAACTCGTACTCCATTACCAGTTTTCTGCCATCGAGAACCATCTGTTTGCGTCTGGCCATACCCCAAGCTTGTTCGATGTCCGGCGTAAGATATGAGCCTGTGCCGAAATCAAGTCCTTTACGGCTAAGTGATGGGTCCAATTCTTTGAACTCTACATTTGTCCCGTGGTAGAGTTTTGTCATCTTATACCTCCGCCATTGCGCTGACAAACCAGGGTCAGGTCATTTAAAATCTCATCGAGGGGGAGAGTTATCTCCACCTCGTAGCAGGATGTCAGAAGATTGAGCCCTTTATAGATATTCAGATAGTTGAATGCTGATTTTTTTGTCAGCCCTTTGGCTTTGGCGAAAGACTCCACGCAAGATGCTATGAAGGAGTAAATTTCCCCCATTTCCTTTTGGGTTTTTGAATTGACCATAACCTGCGCTTCAATGTCAAGGTGCTTCAACACATTGATAAGCAAATTGATGTCCAGATCCTGATCATTTTCAATCTTTGAGATTCGTGACTTCTTTACTTGAAGCCTGGAGCCAAGTTCCTCCTGCGTCATTCCTCTCATTTTTCGGTATTGGCGGATGATGTTTCCGGAGGCTGTCGTCTTTTTTCCGTCTATTATAATTGCAGTAGGCATAATTCAATCGTTTTTGCAAATATAGAAAAAGTTTCCTAAAAAAGAAACTTTGGACAGTAAGGAAACTGAACTGATTCTGGAATGTAAGTTCCATAGAAAAAGGCTTTACAGAGCAAAAGCAGGTAAATAGTACAAAATAATCGGCAGATGAATAAAGAATCCGGGTAGATTTATATATTTGAAGTATCACTGATATTTACTTGCCATCATGAAACGCTGGACCGCACTAAGCATCGACATCTCTTCTCTGCCCTACGTTCGGGTCACGAAAGATGGTACAATCAACACACTGAATACACCGTTCCGCTGAACAGATGCCAGAGACTCGGCTTCGAGAAGGCTGGTATGACTTCGCTGTCGCATTCGGTGTTCGCAATTGCAGACCTTGTCATATATCGTGGACAGCCGGTGGAGAACGACATATTCACCCATCCGACTCCGGAGCTCCCGGAGGAGACGGATCTGCTCGACCGCTGCCTGCCGTACATCCATTATATCTATCCGATGAGGGACCATATGGACGAAGTACTCCGTGTCGGAAGCACCCGCAAGCTATATTTCGCCGACTGCAAGACAGCCAAGAATACGCTTGACGCGATGCTTGTAACCGACAGGACGGAGCAAAGCGCCAGGATTGAAGAACTGCTGGGCAATACTCTCATGGAAGTGACTGACGGACCTCAAGATTGCGCAGGTCGGTGCCGGAGCAGGACTTTTGGACCTCGGCCTGGGGGCTCTGTCCTATGGCAAACTGATTAAGCAGGCATCCGAGATGATTGATGCCTTCCTGTCTTTCTCCGTATCATCTTGACGGCCTCGATGATTACGGCGGGGACGACGGACAGGCCGGTGATCCAGCCCCACTGGGCGCCGCTGAGCGGAACCAGGTGGAAAATCTCCTGCGCCGCCGGGATGAGCATTACGCCGAGCATCAGGGTCAGCACGAACCCTACGGCCAGCCACAGATACTTGTTGGTGAACAGGTTATGCGATATGAAGTTATGCCCGGAGCGCACGCAGAAGAGAATGCTGATCTGCGAGAGTGCGACTACTGCAAATGACATCGTGGTCGCCGCCTGTCCGGAGGTCTGCGAACCGATGAAGTAGGCCGCGAGCGAAAGCCCTGCGATGAGAAATCCTCGCATCAGGGCGCTGACGGCGAATTCGCGGTTAATGATATTGGCCTTGGAATCAATGGGTTTGCGCTCCATTATGCCTTCTTCCGCGGTATCGAATCCGAGCGCCAGGGCCGGAAGGCTGTCTGTCACGAGATTGATCCAGAGGATGTGAATCGGCAGCAGGGGAGATTTAAGGTTAAGCAGCACCGCCGTGAAGAGCAGCGTCACTTCGCCAAGATTGGTTGACAACATAAACTTGACGGTCTTGATCACATTGTCATAGATTCTGCGACCTTCCTCGACCGAAGTCACAATGGTCGCGAAATTGTCGTCCGTGAGCACCACGTCGGCAGCCTCCTTGGCCACGTCCGTGCCGGTAATACCCATCGCCACACCTATGTCCGCCAGTTTGAGCGCGGGCGCGTCGTTCACGCCGTCTCCGGTCATCGCCACCACTTCGCCGTTGTCCTTGAACGCTCTGACTATGCGCAGCTTATGCTCCGGAGATACCCTGGCGAACACGCTAGCGGTCCTGACCGCCTCTTTCAGCGTCCCTTCGTCCATAGCCTCGACTTCACTGCCCGTATAGGCGCTGTCGCCATCCTTCATTATGCCAAGTTCGCGGGCTATCGCCATAGCCGTGATCTTGTGGTCGCCCGTGATCATAACCGGTCTTATGCCGGCCTGACCGCACCGGGCGACAGCATTCTTTACTTCCGGACGCGCCGGATCCATCATTCCGACCATTCCGGCGAAGATGAGCTGACTTTCGGCATCTTCCGGCTGCTCCTGCTGTGTCCGGTAGGCCATGCACAGCACTCTGAGCGCATCGGAGGCCATCTGTGAGCTGATCTGCGAGAGCTGCTGTCTGTCTGAAGCGGTGATTGGCCTCGGCCCCTCGTCGGTCAGAATCCGGTCACAGCGCGACAGCAGTTCGTCGAATCCGCCCTTGACGGCGATGTAGCAGCTTCCGTCGGGCGCCCGGTGTACGGTGGTCATCAGTTTGCGCTCCGAATCGAACGGGATTTCGCCTGTGCGCGGGTATGATTTCTCCAGGTCCGGCTTCGACATTCCTCGGTCGATGCCCATCTGCACGAGGGCCGTTTCCGTAGGGTCGCCGATGGCCTGTCCGTCAGCGTTGATGTCGGCGTCGTTGCACAGCACGGCGATACGCACGAGCTCGTCCGAGTTCTCCGGCCAGCTGCGCATCACGGTCATCCTGTTCTGCGTGAGGGTGCCGGTCTTGTCGGAGCAGATGACGGTGGTGCTTCCGAGGGTCTCGACCGACGGCATATTGCGCACGATGGCGTTCCTCTTCGCGAGCCTCTGCACGCCTACAGCCAGCACTATCGTCGATACGGCGGGCAGCCCCTCCGGAATGGCGGCCGCTGCCAGACTCACCGCAGTCATAAACATCGTGAGCAGCTCGTGTCCGTATGCCAATCCTATCACGAACAGCAGTGCACAGATGCCCAGGGACAGCCATGCCAATTGCTTGCCAAGCCGATCCAGGCGTATCTGCAGGGGAGTCTTGAACTCCGGCACTTCCTGAATCAGGGCGGCGATGTGGCCGACTTCGGTATTGGCCCCCGTGCTGACCACAATTCCCTTGCCGCGGCCGTAGGTGACGGATGTTGACTGGAAGGCCATATTGGCCCTATCCCCGAGAGGGACGGTGTCGGGTATGTCGTCGGTGTTCTTCTCTACGGGTACGGATTCTCCGGTCAGCGCGGCTTCCTGTATCTTGAGGTTCACCGCTTCGGTCAGCCTTATGTCGGCGGGCACGCTGTCGCCGGTCTCGATTTCCACCAGGTCGCCGGGCACCAGAAGGCGCGATTCCAGGATCTGCAGCTGCCCGTCCCTGACGACCTTGCAGTGCGGGGCTGACATCTTCTTGAGCGCATCTAGGGATTTTTCTGCGCGGGATTCCTGTACGACACCGATCAAGGCGTTGAGAATCACGATGGCGAGTATGATTATGGCGTCTGTGAAGCCTTCACCGTTGATGTGTCCCACCACTCCCGAGATGATGCCGGCGATGATGAGCACGATGATCATAAAGCTTTTGAACTGGTTCAGGAATTTGACGGCGAGGCTGGTGTGTTTGGTCTGTCCAAGCTCGTTGTAGCCGTAGCGGGAGAGGCGTTCCTGCGCTTCTTCCGTACTTAGTCCGGCGGTCAGGTTGGTGTGGTGTTCCATCTTGTGTGTAATGAATTTCTGCAAAGATGGAGCATAATCAGTGGAAATTCGTTACATTTATTGGCGTAAAAATTTATAAAAGGTCGAATGGAGGATTTTTATATCAGATATTTTTCAGAGGCGGATTTTCGCGGACGGGAGTTTACTTCGCAAGGGATCCTTATGATGCTGTGCCATTCGGGAATGATCCCGGTGAGCATAGACGGGAAGGATTATATACTGAAGGCCAATGACTTGCTGGTGCTGCCGGAGAAGGTGCCCGTGCGGATAGGGGAGAATGTGCAGGCGGACTGCACCGTGTCGCAGCTGGGCGTATCGACGGATTTCGTGCTGGATATGCCTTCACCCATTGACACGAACATCTTCATATATTCGAGGTTTATGCCGCTGCTGAGTGTCGGGGATGAGAAGTTTGCCGATTTTGCGAGTCATTTCCGCTTCATCGCAAAGGAGAGCCGGGAAACCGGGCGTTACCGCACGAATATCATAAGGTGCCTGGTGTATGCGCTGCTGCTGGAGATTACGGCGGAATACGAGGACCAGTATCAGTTCGACAGGGCGGACCACATACACGACGAGAGCCTCACGGACAGGTTTTTCAGGCTGCTGGCACTTAATTTCCGCTCGCAGCGCAGCATCGGGTGGTACGCTTCGCAGCTGAACATCACTCCCAAATATCTCTCGCAGGTTGTGAAGTCCCACACTCACCGCTGCATTCAGGACTGGATACACGAATCGGTGTTGATAGAGGCCAAGATGCTGCTCAGAACCACCGAGATGACCGTGCAGCAGATCTCCGACCATCTGAACTTCTCCAGCCCCTCCGCCTTCGTGCAGTTCTTTCGCAAGCACTCCGGTCACACCCCCGGTGCTGAGCGGCAGTAGCGGCTTGGTTTTACAGTCGTTGGGTTTCTTCCGGGGATAGACCCGTGGCCTTCTCTGTAGCCTGCTCCACGGTATATTTCATTACATTCTCGTAGTCGTATCTCATTTTCTGATCTTCTTAGTATGCTAATTGCTCGCCGTTGGTGAAGCTAACGATTTTTTGTCGATTCGAACAATTATCTGAAATTATTTGACTCAGCCTTGACTAACGATCTGTCTGATTTTCAATTTGATCTGCGAATTCAGTCTAAAATCTTATGTATCAATGAAAACGGTTCTTTACCGTTTCGGTTTTCTGTCAGTTGGTGCGTAAAAACGTCATTCCACGCACCGGTTTTCGGGAAGGGCTTGTTTTAACGGAATAATATGTCGATTCCGACATCATTATGTACCATTATGGCAGCGCAGAAAAGTCCCTGCCCTGACAGACTAACGTGCCAGATTATACCTGGCAATCCGGGTGTGGACATA